>JBKJSJ010000364.1:0-4812 GCA_046595965.1 Ferruginibacter sp. | reverse complement strand
TCATCCACTATTATTTTATTATTTGGTTTGCTGTTTTCAACTTTAGAAAAAAGTTTAAGACAAAATATCTTTCTTTTTAAAAACAATTACTGAAGCACTGATTAATATAAAAATATGAGCCAGCAAAATATACAGGCTGCTTCTTATTGCCGGCCAGTTTTCTATACTTCCCTTTATGGGCTCACCATCACTGTTAGTACCAATATAAAAAAAACCTTTCCACCCTACCAGGTACGAAGTAAAGAGCCAGGGCTTGATGGTATTGTCTATAATGGGCACATTAATATTACTGATGATGGTACACACAATTACAATACATACGGTGGCTATTATGGGGCCAATAGAATTTTCTGCAAACACAGATAATAAAATAGCCAGTGCTGCTATCACTGTTAATGCCACCGCCGCATAACCAAACGCTGCAAAGTAGCGCCACATAATATCATCTTTCGTAATCTGCAAAATTTGCGATTCATCTCCCTTTACTCTAAAGATGAGCATATCATCTGCCCCAAAAATGAGCAGGCTAACAAACAAAGCCATTACGGCCATCCATATTAATAATCCAACAGTATAAATTACAGATGCCAAAAATTTCATCAAAATTATCTGTGTTCGGCTGATTGGTTTTGTTAATAATAAACGGAGTGTACCCATATTTGCTTCGCCGGAAATAGCATCGCCTGCTACCAACGCAACTAAAATAGGTACCTGTATCAACAATGTGTTTAAAATAATATAACACATAAAATATCCATTGATGGCTTTGCTTTTATCAAGGTCAAAACTTTCCTGCACACTCTGCAGCATCAGGTTCATATAACTTTGGCCGTCTGCTTTAAATGCAAATTGAAAAATGGCAACAATAGCAGTAATGGCTGCAAAGGCAATGTAAGTTCGTGGGCGTTTGGATATTTTATATAGTTCAATTTGCAGCAGGTTCCACATGAGCAGCCGGTTTTGTAAGCGATAAGAAATAATCTTCTAAAGAATTTTTTGGGTTAATAGACAAAATGCCTGTACCCCTTTCCGCTAGCCAGGATGCCAGGGCAGGAATGGCTGTTTTATTTATCTGGATACGGATGGGAGAATACGGAAATTGAAGCTGCCCGGCCCAGGTTGAAGTCAGTAATAATTCAAGTGTTTTAGCATCGTCGGTAGTTTGTATTTCTACAATAGTATTAGATGGATCCAGCAGCTCATTCACATTACCTTCAGTAATTTTTTTTCCCTTGTGAATGATGATCATGCGATTGGCTATCTGTTCTATTTCTGTAAGCAGGTGGCTTGAAACAATCACAGTTTTTCCATGATCCCTGCTGAGACTGAGAATAAGATTGCGCATATCTGCAATACCCTGCGGATCTAGTCCATTGGTGGGTTCGTCCAGTATGATTAATTGTGGATTGTGTACCAGTGCAACGGCTATGCCTAAACGCTGTTTCATTCCCTGGCTAAAAGTTTTTACTTTGCTGCTGCTCCGGTCTGCAAGGCCTACCCTTTCCAGTTGATCCATTAAAAGTTGTCGGGAAACTTTTACACCGCTGAGCCTTGCAAAAATAGAGAGATTGTCGTAAGCAGAAAGATACTTATATAAATCAGGCCGCTCTATGATGGCCCCGGTATTTTGCAAAATCTGATGCCGGTGCGATAAAAGTTCTTCACCGAAAATTTTAATGGTTCCAGAAGAAGGGGAAATAAGCGTAAGCATCATGCGGATGGTAGTAGATTTGCCTGCACCATTCTGGCCAAGAAAGCCATATACATCACCCTCATTTACTGTAAATGAAAGATCATCAACAGCAACCAGATCATCAAATTTTTTGTGAAGATTTTTAACTGATACAATAACAGCCATGTAAAAAAATATATGTAAAGGTATAACGGATGAAGGATGAAAAGGTTGACAATTTTTCTTTTACAATTTGGATAACGCACTTATCTTTTACCCTTGCCCCGGTTTCATGTAGGACTGCAAAGCATTTACATACGTTTCAAAAGCATCAATGCCTTTATCGCTTATTTTGCAAATAGTTAGCGGATAATTGTCTCTGAATTGTTTGGTTACCTCTATATATCCAGCCTCTTTTAACTTATTAATCTGCACACTAAGGTTGCCGGCAGTAGAGTTTGTCTTTTCTTTTATAAAAGTAAACTCTGCTTCCTTTACGCTTATAAGGAGGCTTATAACCGCCAGTCTCAGCTGCGAGTGTAATATGGGATCTAATTCTTTAAAATCCATTACTTAAATCTAAATTGAATTTTTAGTTGCCGCCTTTTCTTTTTTATATTGAGTCCTTAAAATGAGACCAGGTATTATATAGCCCATAAAAACTGCAGCAGCAGTAATGAGCATATCATATTTAAATTCGGTATTAATAAATATTGCCAATGCACCTATCCAGTTTATGATGGCGCCGTACATTAATGGTTTAAATTTTAATGCACCCGATTGTACCAGCATTAAAAATGCATAGATCATCAGTAAATAACCAAAGCCATTATTGGGTCCTACAGATACATTAATAGAAAAAATAATAACAAATAAACAAACCGTAAATCCAATATCGACATACCTTAGTACATCACTTACATAACTCCCTACAGCTTTGGGTGCTGGCTTTATAAAATTATAAGACAGTAACAAAATGGCTATTACACCAAAAATATTCCATGCTATAAAAGGATTATAAAATTTATATTCCAGCAGAAAAAAAGTTGAGATGGATGCCATAAAAATCATCCCACCCCAAATCAGCCATCCATGACCATTGTCGGTAAAATTGGTTTTAGCTTTTTGAATCATCTGCTGAATGATCTCAAAACTTTTTTCTCCGGAAAGTTCTTCCTGGTTTGCCATATAACTTATTTAATTCTTTTAAAATTTATTGCAGATCAGTATTTTTATTTTCTTTTAAATATTTTTTACGCATATACAAACCCGGAATAATCCATGCCAGCAACACTGCAACACTTAATAAAAGCAAATGAAATTGCTGTGGAATAAGCATGCTGCTTAATGCCAGTGCCCAACAACAAATACCTCCAATAAATAAAGGCCTCACTTTTAAAATAACTCCCGATAAAAAAGTAGGGATACCGTAAACGACCAGTGTAACCGGGTAAATAAGTAAAAAGGCTCTACTGTATTGCAGAATATACATTAACACAAACATGCACACAACAAAGCAGATCCATACATAACCCAATATTTCATCCGCATAAGTTTTTACTTTTTGTTTCTTTTTTTTGCGGGCAAGATAAATAATCTGGTAAATAAATACCAGCCATGTAAGAGACCACACATAATAAGTATGCTTATAATGATAAAAATAACCGGCAATAAACTGGGTAGTACTGCATAAAAATACAGCGATGCCCCATACCAGGTACAAAGTGCCAGATTCATTAAATTTGTTCCTGGCTTTGTTAATCATTGATTCTATTAACTGCAGGCTGCTTTGCTCATTAAAGGGTTGTTCCATAAAAAATATATAAATAATTTATTTGCATTGAGCCAGCAATAATTCTACCCTTTGCAAACCCCAGGTTGGGTGCAATTCGCTGGCAGCTTTAAATGCTTCGTATTTTTCTTTGGCTATTTTTAATAATGGGGAAGCAGTAGTACAGCCTCCACCGAACTGCTCCGGTGTATTTTTTAAATTTTCTCCTTTTAAGTAATACGGTCTCGGATTAGCAGCATCCTGAGCTTTAGCTTTTTCCAGGTTGGTTTCTATTTCGGGGCCATACTGCATATACCGCTGCATTGGGTTTACCAGCATTCGAACTATAGCTATCATAGCTTTCACACAACTTATTTCAGAATTATTGGCAGAGAGAGAGTCTGCAGTATTAATGAGTGCCGATGCTTTGTCTGCAATAGCATCCATAGCAGATGGATCCTGCTGCATAAAACCTGTATTAACCTGAAATAATGCTGCATAGTAATATGCTAACCATTCCGTTTTTTCTGCAACTGCAATGCGCTCAAATTGATTGGCCAATGCCAGCAGGCTTGCAGGATTTTTAAATGCTGCATCCATAGTTTGCAGATTTTTTTTCATGGCTGCCGTAAATTTTTCATTTGGCTGCGCCATTACTAACTGTGCAGATAAAATAAATGCAGCAGCAAAAACAATTTTTTTCATTTTTTTTTATTTTTTAATTTTTACTAAAATTCAAACTTTTGTGAAGTTAAAAACCAGGTAATTTAAAGAAGCTGTTTAAAAATAGTTTTGCGAATTGCCATTTTATTTTTTGGCCGCAGATCCGCGGATTTCATTGGAGACAATTCTTTAAAAACCGCAATCACAATTATAAAATTTTAAACAGCGTTTAAGGATTCTATGTGTTTTGATTTTTTAATTTTTCATACTCTTTTTCTATAGAGTTTGCCTTCGGAAAAATGTAAGCACCTGCAAAATGGAATGACAGCCCGATGCCCCATCCAAGAGTTGACAAGATAGGCCAGGGATATCCGGTGCCATAATCTTTTTCATTAAAGAACCACAGCCCCCATAAAAAAGAATTTACAATTAAATAGGTTAAGGCATGTGTTTTAAAACTTGCCCTTCTTTGTGCGATCTCCCATAACACAGGGTCTTTTCCTTCGGGAGTTGGTTGTTGGTAGTTTGACATGATTCAATTTATTTGTTGAATGATTATAGATTATTATTGATAGCATCCTGCGTTCTGTCTACACCAAAGCTTATGAAACAGCCGATATAAACAAATCTTTTGGCAGTAGGGCCAATGGCCTGTTTGTTGTCTGTTACAGCACCATAACTGTAATTAAATACCTGTTTTTGTCCC
>JBKJSJ010000100.1:0-4205 GCA_046595965.1 Ferruginibacter sp. | reverse complement strand
TTATTACCTCCATAAAATAATTCTCTGCCGTTCGCACCGCACCCACAGTGCTAAAATCTTCTCCGTCTTTTAATTCTCTAAAATCTCCCATGCGGATATGCACGCCAATGCAGGGAGCGTTTAATGAATTGACCTGTTTTATTATTTCAGGTTTAATCATTTTCCAAAACAACTCTATTACCAGTGCCCTGTTTTCTTTCAGCCCATCAAAATAATTTTCCCAGTGCGGTATAGCAGCATAAACGTAGGAAGTTCCTTTAAGAAATTTTGCACCAATATTGGCTACTGCAGGTTCTGAGATTAATTCATGCTGATGATTTCCCCACAACTTTCTTTTTTCCAAAATGGCCAAAGGCAATGACTTCTGAAAACGAAAAAAACCATGATACTTTCTTTTGTTTTTCTCTCGCCGCAGGTAGGGTCCAATTTTTATTTGATGATAGCCTGTTACAATTACAGGCAACCTGTTGAGCTGTGCAAAAACATGCGCTTTCATTAATGGAAATAACTGGTTGCCCAATCCTGCCCTTGGTAATTTACAAACAACGATGCTCATGATATCTTTTGTTGTAGCAGCATAAATAGATTTTTTTTTGCTTCGCAAATGTATTTGCCCCTAAGGCACTAAGACACTAAGGGGTATGCTTCGCATTCTTTATTTTTCCGAAGGAATAATTACTTTGTGTTTTTGTGTCTTTGTGGTTATAATTTTTGCCGTAGGCTAGAATTATATTTGCTGCGCAAATGGTTTTGCAACTAAGGCACTAAGGCACGAAGAGGAAAGCTTCCCAGATTTTATTTTTCCGAAGGAAAAATCTCTTTGTGTCTTTGTGCCTTTGTGCCTGCCCCGATAATTTCGGGGGCTAATAAGGAATTTTGCCGGAGGCAAGATTCTTATTAGCTGCGCAAATGTTTTTGTCACTAAGGCACTAAGACACTAAGGCACAAATACTAATTCTACCAACTTATTTTCCAACCCTATCCAATAATTTTTCTATAATCTTCTTGTGCGCCATCTCCTGGAATACCAAAGCTCTTGCATGAGAACTATCAGAATAAGATTTTCTCAGCTCTTCATCCTTTGCCAATTTTTCAATAGCAGCAGCCAATGCAGGTATATCTCCAAATGGAAATACCATTCCATTGGTTCCATCTTTCACATCATCGGTTTCCCCATAACTACCACAACGGTCGCTAAGTATTACCGGGCAGCCAATATAAATAGCTTCGCTGATGGCAATGCTATGCGGCTCCACAGATGCAGGATGTACATAAAAATTCGTAGCTGCATAATATGCTGGTAGCTCCTCAATAGATACAAAGCCCGGAAAATAAACTTTGCTTTGTTTTAATTCCTTTGCCTTTTGTTCCCATGCTTCTTTTTGTTGTCCCGAACCTAGTATGAACAAATGGGTGACCAGGTTTTTTTGCTCCAGTATTTTCATGGCCTCCATAATATGATCCTGGTTTTTCCAGGAAGATAATTTACCCACCACAGATAAAACAATTTCATTTTCACGAATGCCATATTTTTCCCGGATATTTTTTCTTAAAATTTCTTTGTCTTCAAAACTTTTACTGTACTGTTTTACATCTATCGGAAAATGCATGCGCAGCATTTTTTTATCCGACACTCCATACCTGCGGTAATACACTTCATTGGCATCGCCTACAGTAAGAAAATAATTAATAGATTTAAAATAACGGGTAAGCATCCATGATTTTACCAACTCCTTTACCGGCTGTCTTTTTTGCCTTCCTTCAGCATCGGAGATATAAGCAATAGGGAGATGGTTTTTCAATGCCCAACGCTTGGCCCTACGCTGAAGTTTTTGAAAATAACCATACCCAATTAAAAGGGATGGATTAAATAATTCCAGTTCTTTTTCTAAGCTGGTTGCATCTAAATGTTTATCCGCCTGCAGTACCGCATCGCCGTTTAGAAAAATATGTTCAAATTTATGCAGGCTTAAATTGCTCCAGGCTATCTCTTCTTTAAAATGTACATCCACATATTTTTTATAGCCCAATGCCGAACCAAAAAAAACTTTCAATGCTATATTTTCATTTTCTGCAAAGCTCACATACTGCGGGCAAAAATGCTGGATGGGGTGAGAAACTACAATCGCTATTTTTATTTTACCATTCACTGATTTGTTGATACTAATTACACAAATTCACACAAATTGCTTCCCTTCGCTCATTCGTTTTGCCCGTTGTGGCTACTGGTTTTCTTTGTGCTTCTTTGTGTCTTAGTAACTAAGCTTTCATACAATTCAATATGTTCTTTTGCTACTTCATCAAAACTCCTTGTGGCCGGCAAATGCATTTTTGCCTCATCAATTAAGGAAGCATCATTGATCAATAACTGTAGTTGTTCTTTTAATGCCGTTGCATTTTTAAATTCAAACAACCAGCCATTCAGGCCATGCCTTATTTGCTCTGCATTGCCGTACACATTGCTGGCCAGCACGGGTAAACCTGCAGCAAAAGCTTCCTGTATTACCAGCGGGCTCATTTCACTAAAGGTAGAAGGCAAACAAAGCAGGTCATAGCCGGAAAGTTTATTTATCACTTCAGTATTTGGCAGGCTTCCTTTCCATTTTACATTGGGCATATTGGCAGATTCCTTTACACAATCCTGTCCATATTCATCTTCGGTAACGGGGCCATAAATATCCAGGCTAATGGCATCAATGGGCAATTGGTGCAGGGCTTCCAAAAGCAGGTGTACCCCTTTGTATTTACTTACCCGGCCCACAAATACCAAACGCAAGTGGGATGATACATGCATTGCTGCCTGGCCAATAGCCTTGCCTGTGAGGCCTTGCAGGCTATGGAATATTTTTTCGACCGGCACTCCATTAGCTTCCAGTATCTGCCCATAAAATTTTGTGAGTACCACAATGCGATCACACAGAATGCTTAGTGTAACAAGCTCCTTTTTTTTCTTATCAATTAAAAAAGGAAAACCGAGTGCAGTGCCCGGTGTGGAATTCCATTGGGTTGCATTAATGCCAGCCACATACAATAAGCTCGCCGATGTTTTCAGGAGTGTTGCTTTTATGCCCGTGATCCCTCTTGCCTGGTAAGAACAGGCTGTACACATACCTCTTCTAATAATACCATCACAAAGTTTTTCTTCTTTATAAACCAGGTTGCCTGTTTGGCAACTGTAGGCGCTCAGGTGGCAGGTGAGTAATATTTTTATTTTTAAATCTGCTGCTGCTGCTAAGTGATACAAACCGATTCCCCTGCCTGCCGACAGTTCCTGAAAATGCAGAATATCGGGCTTTTCTTCCTCCAATATTTTGATAAATCTTTTCAATCCATCCGGGGGGCGTTTGCCCATGATCAGCCCCCGGTTGCTTTGGCTGTTCTCTGCAAAACGCATTACACGGATGCCTTCACAATAATAGGAGTCGTTAAGCTCATGCTCAAAATTAGGTAACAGTACAGCCACTTCTATTCCTCTCATCTGCAGGCTGCGGGCAAGGTTAAAAGTATAGACTTCCATGCCTGCGATGTGATCGGGTAAAAAATGATTTAAAGTAAAGAAGATTTTCAAAGTGGGTAAATCAAAACAGCTGTTTTATTTTCACGCAAAGAAGCAAAGAATGAAAAGACACAAATATTTTTTGTCACTAAGCAATATTGAGTGAAGTTTAAAGTTTCATATATTTTAACAACACAAAGAAAGAAAAGTAAAGTTTTTCTTTGCTTCTATACATAAAACTGCAGCACTCCTGCAGTTTCTACTTCTGCTTGTTGAAAACATTTTATTTAAGAATTGCCAACTGCCCGCTGTTTTAAAATCTTGTAAGAACCAGGAAAAGGTTCATAAGCATATCCCGTAGCGTTCGGGAATAAAGCGGCATACTGCAAACTCGTATCCTCCACATTTGCTCCCAGGTCAAATATCACACCTGCATTCCCATTCAGTATTTCGTGTTGCTTTGCAAAAGAATCGTCTTTGAAAGAAGATTTTGTAAGAGACTGCATAAAGCCATTGCCATGCACTTCAAAGCCGGATTTGCGGGTGATATTATTGATGAACGTTTTGTTTAAAATCTGCTTTAAGATATCCTGTTCTGAAACAGGACAAATAATTGAAAGCTAATTTTTAGAGGTTTCCATTTGTTAATATTCGCTCCTCTCTTTTGCAAACGAAAAGAAACATAATAAAAAACAAACCTGCAAAAAAA
>JBKJSJ010000033.1:0-3919 GCA_046595965.1 Ferruginibacter sp. | reverse complement strand
GCCACGCTGGTAAAGAAATACAATGGCTCACTCAGTGGCGAGCATGGCGACGGAAGATTGCGGGGAGAATTTATTGAGCAAATGCTGGGAAAAAAAAATTATGCATTATTAAAATTAGTAAAGCGCACCTGGGACCCACAAAATATTTTTAATCCCAATAAAATTGTAGACACGCCTGCTATGCATACCATGCTGCGGTACACACCCGGCCAGCAAACTCCTGCATTTAAAACTATCTTTCGCTACCATAACCAGGATGTGCTGCAGCATGCCGAGCAATGCAATGGCAGCGGGGATTGCCGAAAAACAGCTTTAAGCGGCAGCACCATGTGCCCTTCTTTTATGGCCACAAAAAATGAAAAAGATACCACCCGGGCAAGGGCAAATATTTTGCGGGAGTTTTTAACCAACTCCCAAAAACTAAACCGTTTTGATCATAAAGAAATTTATGAGGTAATGGATCTTTGTTTGAGTTGCAAGGGTTGTAAATCTGAATGCCCATCCAATGTAGATGTGGCAAAATTAAAAGCAGAATTTTTGCAACAGTATTACGATGCCAATGGCGTGCCCTTTCGCAGCAGGCTTATTGCAAACTTTACAAAATCTACAAAGCTGGGAGCATTGGCTCCAGGCTTGTATAATTTTATGGTGACCACACCCTGGATAAGCAACCCAATAAAAAAATTAAGTGGCTTTGCCCTGCAGCGCAGCATGCCCACCCTGCATAAAACCACTTTGCAAAAATGGTTTAAGAAACGCCAGGCTGATAAAAAAAATATTGCCTACAACTCCTCTTCTAGAGCTGGAGGCAATGGGGGCAATACTGTCTATATTTTTTGCGATGAGTTTACCAATTATAATGATACCGAAATTGGACAAAAAGCAATTTTATTATTAGAAAAATTAGGCTACCAGGTTGTTATACCAAGGCATGAAGAAAGCGGCCGTGCATGGCTTAGTAAAGGATTGATAAGAGAAGCCAAAAAAATTGCCAACAGAAATATTATTGCACTGGGCAAATTAATTACTGCCCATGCCCCATTGATTGGAATAGAACCTTCGGCCATTCTTACTTTTAGAGATGAATATATAGACCTTGCCGATGATGATAATTTTGAAACAGCAAAGGCCCTGGCCAAAAATGTTTTTTTAATAGATGAATTTATTGCTGCCGAAATAGATAAAGGAAATATTACTGCTGCACAATTTACCAAAGAAAAAAAGCTCATTCAATTGCACGGCCATTGCCAGCAAAAAGCTTTATCATCAGTAGCACCTTCAGTAAAATTATTATCGCTGCCGCAAAATTATTCGGTAGAAGTAATTCCCTCCGGCTGTTGCGGCATGGCAGGTTCTTTTGGTTACGAAAAAGAACATTACGATCTCTCTATGAAAATTGGCGAACTCGTTTTATTTCCTGCTGTACGCAGCCAACCCAGTGAGGTAATTATTGCTGCACCCGGCACCAGTTGCCGCCACCAGGTAAAAGATGGCACCGGAAGAATTGCATTGCATACGGTGGAAGTGTTGTGGGAGGCATTGGTTTGATTTTCTTTTGATTTTTATTGCTCCCTTTAAAAAAAATACCTGCATTGTGTTTACTTTGTGCAATCGTTATAAATATAATTGTAGATAAAGCAAGCGTTTATGACCACAAATTTTAGCGTAAAGAAAAGACGACAAGGAGTTAATTGCAGTGTATTACAGAGTATGTTCAGTTGTCGCTTCCTCTAAGCTTTAAAGAAAAATGAATGGGCCATTTTAATTGTAACCCAAAATACACCGATGAATATTATTAGCATATATTAGCTAAATAAATTTGCTCCAAAAAAAAGCTGGCCGCAATGGAAACCGGGTTCGGAGTTTAAAGCAGTCAGGCAGGAAAAAAAATGACAAATGTTTAAGAGTTAAATATTCCTTTGCAATAATTATGATTCATATTTATAAAGCTTCCCCTTCTGATGCATCAATTCTTACGGAGCTTTCCAGGATAATTTACCAGCAGCATTATTTACACTTATGGCATGCCGGTGGTGCCGAATGGTATATGAAGGAGTATGCATATAATGCTGATAAAATATTAAATGAATTGGCAGATAGCAATATTGAATATTTTATTGCTGCAGAAAACGGGCTTTACCTGGGATATTTAAAAATTATATTGTCTGCAACTTTAGCAGGAGAAGAAACCATGGATGCGCTGGAAATAGAACGCATTTACCTGCAAAAAACAGCCATGGGCAAGGGGCTTGGTAGAAAGTTTATGGAGCTGGCATTGCATAAAGCACAGGAACTTAAAAAGGATTTTATTTTTTTAAAAGCGATGGACAGCAGTATGGATGCTATAGAATTTTATAAAAAACTTGGATATGTTATTTGCGGCAGCCTGCAGTTACCAATGCCGGTATTTTCGCTTATGAAAAAAGAATACAGGGGGATGGTAATACTGAAAAAAGAGCTGAACAAAAATGCAACTTTGCCAAAGTTTTAAATAAAAAATAAACTCAAAACCATCATCTAACTTCTTAAAAAATGAGGTGCCTTTTTTTACTATTCTATTTCTTAACAGCTTATTCCTGCTTTGCCAACATGGCTTCACCCATACAGCCGGGAACCCATACTGCTTCAGCATTTTCAAGCAGAGATATCAGCATACTAAAAGAAAATATTTTTATTAAACCAACTGCTGACTTTAAAACGGCTGCATTTAAAATAGAATATTTTATTGACTGTGACTCTTCGGGAAACCAAATACCATTGCTGTTTTTGGCCAGGGATTATAAAGATGAGTTTAAGGTTTGGGTAGATAATATTGAAATAAAAGTAATGGATATTCCGGCCAGTTATCTTAACGCAAACAATGCAGCCTTTAATAAATTTTCCAATGCTTTTTCATTATCCTCAATGGAGGATGAACCAGCTTCAGTTTCTATATATTGGGAAGAGAAGGTAGCAAATAATTACCGGCTTACAGACCTTAAATTTTTTGAAACAAGCTTAAACAAAGGAACGCACATTGTACGCATAGAATATACTGCCAATGTATGGATAGATAATTCTGATTGGATCAAGGAATACAGTTTCAGGTATTCTCTTTCTCCGGCCCGGTACTGGAAATCTTTTGGCAACCTAGAAATAGTAATAGATGCAACCAATGCAGGTAAACAGTTATCCAGCAACCTGGGAGCACCTACAAAAGGTAAAACTGATGCTGTTGCATCCTGGAGTTTTAATAAAATACCGGCAGATTATTTTAATATTACATATCACCATGGGGTAAGTGTACTTTCCAATCGTTTAATTAAAATTGGGCCCGATGGTTTAACGGTAGCCTGGGCACTTATTTTAGCTGCGCTTCACATCCTTGTTATAAAGAGATATAGAAAAAAAAATATTGTAGCAAAGTATTCGTGGGTAGTTATTGCAGGCAGTATTATTTTTCCCTTTATAATTTTATTGGGTTATATTTTTTCTTTTTACTGGATAGATAGCAGTATTGGTGTGCAGGCAGGTGGGGGTCATGGCTATACTTTTCTTGTACTCGTTTTGTACCCGGTTTTGCTGGCTGTTTACTGGGTTATCATGTGGCTGATAGACAGATTCATTAAACGCAACACAATGATATAATATTTTTTATGCAGCAGATTACTTACTACAAATAATAAAATAATGAACCCCTGGCAATTTATTCAGGATAAACTTACCGCTGCGGTTCCTGTAATACTGCTCTATGTATTGCACAGCAAGGGCAGTTCTCCCGGCAGGCAGGGTTTTACCATGGCAGTGGCAGCAGACAATAGTCTTTGTGGCTCCATTGGTGGCGGCATTATGGAGCATAAATTTGTAGAGATGGCTAAATCATACCTGGCAGAAAATGCTGCCGCAGCAGGGGTTTACAGGCAGCAGCATGATAAAGAAT
>JBKJSJ010000276.1:0-13657 GCA_046595965.1 Ferruginibacter sp. | reverse complement strand
TTGCATTTCCAATACGGATATACGTTCTTTCCATCAGGCTTATAACAGTAGCCAGCACTTTTTGCACACACAATTCTTTTAGTGCCAGGTCTTTTTCCAACTGCAACCGCAGGGCGGGCAGGCTTTTTCCAAACTCTATCATTTTATGAAACTTGGTTTCATTGCGCAGCACCGTCCACAATGGATGATAGCGGTATTGTTTTCTTTTTTTAATATCAAATCCTGTAGCCTGTATATGGCCATTTTCTTTGGCACATATCCACACCCCAACCCATGCAGGCGGGATGGATAGTTTTTTTATTCTTTCTCTAACAGGTTTGTCTTTTATAGTTTTTTCTTCCAATACATAAGTAAATCCTTTGCCCGATTTTTTTCTTAATATGCCCGTTTCATTATCGGATACATACTGCAAACTCAACAGGTCTGCTGTTTTTTCATAATCTTTTACGAGTGCTAAATGTTTGCGGTGAGATATTTTTGGCAGGCTGTTCATATTGAGGTTAATTGTTTTATTGGTCTTTTTTTAGCTCATGTATCTCCTCAGCTTCTTCTATAGAATGAGAACTTAATAAATCATCTTCTTTAGTAGATAGATCGGACAATTTTTTATAAAACTTTTTTAATATAAGCAATTCTTCTTCGGTAAAATCCTCGCTGTTTACCAGGCGGTTACTTGCTTTTTCATTGGCGGCTATCAGTTCATTTAGTTTCAACTGTATGGCTGTAGTATCTTTATTCTGCGATTGCTGAATAACAAATACCATAATAAAAGTTATAATAGTGGTGCTGGTGTTAATGACCAGTTGCCAGGTATCGGAATAGCCAAAGAAGGGACCCAGTAATGCCCAGATTAATATAACCGAGATAGCGAAAAGCACTGCTGCAGGCCGGCCGCTAATTCTTGTTATCTTAGAAGATATTTTTTCAAACTTTTGCTCAAAAGAAATTTTGGGCTGGTTCATTATTTATTTTTTAAATTTAAAAATAAAAGCCGGATTGCATACACAATCCGACTTATACATAAATTCCTTACTTATTTTTTTATAACTTTACGGGTAGCTTTTTTTGTCATTGTTTCCACCTTAGCGGCTTTAGTACCCATACCTTCCACAGAAGCCGCTTCGTTAATACCGCTTTCTGCCAATTGTGTAAGCGTATCGTCAGCATCTTTTTCTTCTATCAGTGTTTGTTTAAGCAATGCCGCTATTTCTTCGTTCCCCATTACTCTTGCCAGTTGCGCAAGCCCTCCATACGTAGCAATTTCGTAATGCTCTACTTTTTGTGCAGCCAGTACCAGGCCCACATCCCGTATAAAAGATCCTTTTTTTGTATCTTCTATAATGCCCGCTCCTTCTTTTACCAGGCCTTCCATGGCTTCACATTTTTTAGCCACGGCTTTATGGCCGACTATTTCAAAAATTCTTTCCAGCCGGGTAATTTGTTTGTTGGTTACGATAAGGTGTTCTGCAAAAGACTTTGCCAATTCCTGCGAAGTAGCAGCTTTCTGCATTTTAGGTAATGCTTTTGTAAGATGTTTTTCCGCCCAGTAAATATCTTTTAATTCATCTACAAAAAATTCTTTGAATGCGCCGTTTACCGATGATGGAGCAGGGGCATTATTTTGTTTTGCTTTTGCCATTGTAGTTCTTTTTTTTAACGTTATGTTTTTAGTTAACTATACATTGCATAAAAAAATTATGCCGAAAAAAATAAACGCAGGTTGAGCATAAATGGGGAATGATGTGAGAAATAAAATTACTTTGAGCAAATTATTCCTCAGCCCGCTGGAGCAAATTGACTTATAAATTTGTGGTACAGATATTTCATATAATTCTATATTCCTCACTACTACAATTAATTTTATGACGACTCAAAATCAACTTGCATTTATCTCTGACAAAATCCGCCAGTTACAAACGGCCATTTTATATTGCCACAGTAACAGTGTTCTGCATATACCAGCTTCGTTGGTTCATTCGCAGCATGTAGATGAGGATGGCTGTATATGGATGTATATAAATAAACCCGATCAATACTTACATGAGTTGGATTCAAACTTTCATGTGGCGCTCAATTATTATAAAAAAGGAACGCCTTTCTTTTTAAATACTTATGGCATAGCAAGGGTTGTAGATAGTACATCAGATTTAAAGCAGCTTCCACAGGATTTTCTGCAGGCATTCAATAATAATAAATTATTGATCTGCATCAGGATACTGGAAGCCAATTATTACGAAAATCAACCCAAACCTGCTATGAATCTTTTGCAGAAGTGTACACAATCTTTATCTAATTTATTCCTGGGCAGCAACGAATATTATTATTTTAATGAGGAACAAAAAAAATATGTGGCTTAGAATGAACGACTTACTATAAATCATAATTAAAAAGTAAAAAGGGAATCAGTTTATTCCCTTTTTACTTTTTATACCTGATAGCATAAATAAGCAATGCCAGGTTCAATAATACTGAAAATCCGTTGGAGATAATGATGATCCAGTCTTTTATCAATACACCATAATACGTCCCCAATGTCAAGCCCACCAATAAAAAAAACAACATTAATATAGATACCTGCTCCGCATCTTTTTCTTTTATCATTTTTATTAGCTGGGGCAACATAGAAATAGCTGTAAGTATGCTGGCCAATATGCAATTACCTGTTTATTAAAAATTCAAAAATTTTAATCCTTTATTTCATTCCCTAATAATAATAATAAAGTATCCTAACAAAAGATTGATTGTTGATAAAATATTTATTAGTAAAATCATGCCGTTTGAATTAGCTACAGCATGCTTATTTGTGGCATGCTTTTACTATTATTAATTAAAACAACTACAATGAAAGCAATATGGACCGGTTCTATAGGTTTTGGCCTGGTAAACATTCCCGTTAAATTATTCAGTGCAATAGAAAACAGTAAACTGGATTTTGATATGCTGGACAAAAAAGATCAGTCCAATATTAAATTTAAACGGGTAAATGAAAACACCGGAAAAGAAGTACTATGGGAAAATATTATTAAGGGCTATCTGTTCAATGAAAAATACGTGCTGGTGGATGAAACAGATTTTGAAAAAGCCAGTCCCGAAAAAACATCCCATATAGAAATAGTACAGTTTGTAAAAGAGCATGATATAGACAGTGTTTTTTTTGAAACCCCCTATTTCATTCAGCCCGATAAAACGGGCACCCGGGCTTATCAACTCTTAAAGGAAGCTTTAACCAAAACAGGTAAAGCGGGCCTGGGTTCATTTGTAATGCGGGAGCGGGAACATGTTTGTCTTATAAAACCTTATAATGATATTTTAGTGCTTAACCGTTTACGTTATGCAGAAGAAGTAAGGGATGTGGCAGCCCTAAAAACTACGGGTGCTAAAAGCAAACCAGCCGAAATAAAAATGGCCATCAGTTTAATAGATCAGCTAACAAAACCATTTAATGCTGCCATCTTCAAAGATGTATACACTGATAAATTATTAAAAATTATAAAGGCTAAATCTAAGGGTAAAAATGTGGCATATAAACCTATGAAACTGGTACATTCTAAAACTGCAGATCTTATGGAACAGCTAAAAGCCAGCCTTTCGGGGGGATCTAAAAGAAAAGCCTCATGACAAAATTAGCGGCCTATAAGAACAAGAGAAATTTTAAGGATACATCAGAACCCGATACCGGGCTGGAAAAAACAGGCGAATTTAAATTTGTTATACAAAAGCACCAGGCCTCACACCTGCATTATGATTTTCGCCTGCAGCTTGATGGGGTTCTAAAAAGCTGGGCTGTTCCCAAAGGCCCTCCGCAAATAGCCGGCGAAAAAAGACTGGCCGTAAAGGTAGAAGATCACCCGGTGGGCTATATTAATTTTAAAGGCATAATACCTAAAGGAAATTATGGTGCCGGCAAAGTAGAAATATTTGATACAGGATTGTATATACCTGTAAATGAAAAAGGGGAAGCCATTATAGAAAAACAGGCACTAAAAAATTTAAAAGCAGGAGAATTAAAAGTTATTTTAAAAGGTAAAAAAATAAAAGGAAGTTATGTTCTCGTACAAATAAAAAATGATGATAAAAACTGGCTGCTCATAAAGCACCGTGAAAAACATATAAAACAAACGCCGGATAATAAAAATACCGGGCAAAATACAGGGCCGGTAAAATCCATCCAAATAAAAAAAAACAGCCGGGTAGAACAACCCTTAAAACCAATGTTAGCCCAAACAGCAATCTCCTCATTTGATGACCCCGGCTGGATCTATGAAATAAAATGGGATGGCTACAGGGCCATAGCAGAAAAAAATAATGTCCTGAAATTATACAGCAGAAATGCTTTAAATTTTGGTGACAGATTTCCAACTATTGTAAATGCATTAGAAAAAATAAAACACTCCTTTATAATAGATGGCGAGATAGTTTGGTTAAATGAAAATGGAACCGCTAATTTTCAACAACTTCAAAACTTCGATGCCTCGGTGCCCGGAAAGCTGGTATACCACGTTTTTGATCTTATAGAGTTGAACGCTGAAAACACAAAAGAGCTTAACCTGTTGCAGAGAAAAGAATTATTAAAACAATTACTGGGTTCCAATAAAACAATCCGGTATAACCAACATATTACAGGCAATGGAACAGTTTTTTTTAATGAATGTAAAAAAATCGGACTGGAAGGTATCATGGCTAAACGGACAGTCAGTACTTATCATCCCGGTACACGTTCCAGTAGCTGGCTAAAAATTAAAAACATACAAACGGAAGAAGTTACCATATTGGGTTATACAGCTCCAAAGGGTAGCCGTAAAAAATTTGGTGCGCTCATTACAGGAAAAAAGAAAAACAATCAATGGATTTTTTGTGGTCATGTGGGAACGGGATTTAATGAAGCTACCCTTACACAAATTTATGAATGGCTGCAACCCCACATTACCCCTAACAATCCATTTAAGAAAAAAATACCGGTCAATGATCGTCCCACTTGGGTTAAACCAGTTTTGGTTATAGAAATTTCATTTACGGAAATAACAAAAGAAGGCATTTACAGACACCCGGTTTTTACCAGGCTAAGAGAAGATAAAATGAAAACAGTATTAAAAAAAGAAATACCCGCCCAGGAAAAGCTGGAAAGATTAAAACAAAAAGCCTCTGTAAAAAAAGGTACTCAAAATATACCTTTAACTAATACCGAAAAAATTTTCTGGCCACAGGAAAATTATACAAAAGGCGATGTGATTCGTTATTACCAAACAATGGCTTCCTATATATTGCCACATTTAAAAGACCGTCCACTGTCATTAAAAAGAAATCCTAATGGCATTAAGGATGGAGGATTTTACCATAAAGATGCCGGGGCAAATGCACCTGATTTTGTAAAAGTGTTTCCCTATAAAAATGAGGGAAAAACAATAGATTATATTATATGCAACAATGAGGCTACACTGATATACCTAGCCAATTTAGGTTGCATTGAAATGAATCCCTGGAACAACCGTTACCGTAATCCTGATAATCCAGACTGGTTGGCCATTGATATAGACCCTGGTGATAGTAATACATTTAAACAGGTGATAGAAGTAGCACAGGCTGCCAAAGAAATATTGGATAAAGCTGCATTAAAAGCCTTCTGCAAAACATCGGGAGCCACAGGCATACACATTTATATTCCCTTGAATGCTCAATACAATTATGAAATTGTAAAACAATTCGGAGCATTTTTTATGCAGCAAATACAGGAAGCATTACCCCAATTGACTACCCTTGAAAGATCAAAGGCAAAAAGGGGGAAAAAAATTTACCTTGATTATTTACAAAACAGAAAAGGGCAAACATTGGCATCTGCTTACAGTATCCGTCCTGTACCAGGAGCTACAGTCTCTGCCCCCATTCACTGGCATGAACTTAACAGCGGATTGCATCCCTCACAGTTTACTATTAAGAATATTGCAGACAGGGTTAAAAAAAACGGAGATCTTTTTAAAGAAGTGCTTACACAAAAAAATAATCTTAAAAAAGCTTTGCAATTACTTTCAAAATAAAAAAGATTGAGCATATACTATACTAAGTTTTATACTCAATCTTTGTCCATTAAATAGATATACTAAATATGGGAAAACTCGTTGCTGAATCTTAGAGAATTTAAAAGCCTCAGTTTTAAAAATCCTGCTCTTATGCTGTTGTACTGATAGATCATCATATCTTTTAAACTACTAAAACTCAGCAATTCTTTTAGGGCATCTGTATATAGTTTAAGAAAAAGGTATTCGCTTTTATCGCAAAGATGCAGCAATTCATTATTTTTATATACCGGGCTGTTGGCAGCCAAATTTTCATCCTCTTCAAATTCCCATTGCACATGAAGCTCCCGTGCAGCATTGGGAAAGCCACATAATCTTACCTGGCGATGAAGCTCTTCTGCAAATTGTTTGTCTTCTGTTGAAAGTGCAAGGAATGCATTTCTTAAATTTTTATCTTCTATTTCATCTGCTATCATTTCAAAATCTTTTGATACCTGCTGCAGGTAAGATATAAGGTATAAAACTTTTTTTTCTGCGCTACCCGTTACAGCAGTTTTGCCTCCGGGTGAAACTCCATTGGCATTTATACCTGCATGCTCTGTTACCTGAAAATGCTGAAGGGAAGCCTGAATACTGTTCCATTGCTGCTTCAGTATATTTCTTATATGGCCCGGCAACAGGGGATCATTTAAAATACTTTCGTAGTAATTGCTAACAAATTTTTCGCCTATTACACAGCAGCATCTTACCACATCTCTGTCTCTTGATTTTAATTTAAAACACATGTCTTTCCAGGTGCGGTGCAGCAGGCTTAAAAAGCCTCCCTTAGAATAAGAGCTGGCGCCCAATTCCTGCACCAGTTTTTTTATTTCCCTGGCAAAATCTTTGCGCTCGTAAGAAAATTTTTCAAACTGGATTTCCAGTTCCCGGTTGCGGGCATACTGGGCGGCAGTAAGAAATCCTTCACTGGCATCATCCAGTATAGCAGTTAAATGATTCAGCTTTTCTGCTATGAGGGTTTGTTGAGCTTGCATATCGAAGGCATTTTTATAAAATGCTGCAATTTATATACCATCCAAATGCAGCATACCGGCAGCATCTGTTTGCCGGATAATTTAGCTTTAAATAAATATTTTTTGTGGAAAAATGTACTCAGCAGTTTTCACCAGTATTTTTTTATTCCCAATTTGTGCATATTAAAAAAGGGAAGAACAGGTTAATTAAGGGAGAATGCATGTCATGCAAAAAAACAAAAAGAATGCCCGCATAAGGCATTCTTTTATAACAACTGAACCGCCCGCTGTTAATGCAAACCAAAGACGACTCCCTAGAACCAAATGAATTTATTTTATATTATCTGCTAATTTTTTTATTCTATCCAGGTGACCTCTTATTTTTATTAGGGTAACAGATGCCCAGCTTTTAATAGTGGCATCTACAGATTCATTACTGGCATCCTCATATGTTTTTACAATACCCTTATGCAGGTCTTCTATCTTTTTTAACCATTCCTTATCAAAACTTCCCGGGCTGGATGCCTTAAGGGCAATGGAAGTGCTATTAGCTTCTTCGCTGGCCATGTTAGCTATGGTAACCGACTTATTGCTTGCCATAGAATTTAGTTCCGTTATCATAGCGCTGTGCTCATCTCTTATTTCTTCAGCCATTTTTTTTATCACCCTATTAGTTGTACTTTTTATGGCTTCATCTGATAATTTTATTTGGTCGTAGCTTTCGAAAGTTGCATCTACCAAAAACCGGGCATCTTTTTCTTCAGATTTCTGCACATTGCTTTCTTCTGTTACATGCTTACTTTCTTTTACTTTATCATTATTGCAGAAAGTAAGTATCAAGGCACTAATGGCTGCTAAAAAACAGCTCTTTATCCAATTAGTTTTATTCATAGTGCTGGCATAATTTCATTTTAATTAATGAATCTGTTTTATAGGCGACAAAAATTCAGCCATCAATTTAATAAGCTGATATTAAGTTTAATCAATATAATAATGATGCATTCATTCTACATAAATATTAGATGGGGAATAAAATCTGGTAAAAAAGAATGAAACCACTAAATGTTATTTGCCTTTTTAGAATGGATAACCTATTCCAAAATTAAAAATAAGATTCTCTCTTTGCCAGGTTCGGCTTAACAGATTTATGTCTTTAATTACCCATTGACTGCCAGCAGGTAGCCAGGGTTTTCTAAGTGGTATTCCTACATCGAGCCGGATGATGAGCACATTAATATCGAGCCGGAGCCCTGCACCTGCATCTACTGCCAGGTCATTTAAAAATTTGTTAGTAAATTTTCCTTCTTTGCCATAAAGTAGATCGTTCTTCATCCATATATTTCCTGCATCGGCAAACAGTGCTCCATTTAGTTTAATGCTTGCTGCCAGCAAAAAACGCAATTCTGTTTGCATCTCTAGTTTATAATCGCCGCCAATTTGTGGGTACGAAACCTGCTGATCGGTTGTGGTAAGTACTTTGCCGGGCCCTAACTGCCTGGGCGGAAAACCTCTTAAACTATTACTCCCACCAATAATATATTGTTTGGAAAAAGGGAGGTACGCAGAATTTCCATAAGGCGTTCCTACTCCTATGGCCAGCCTGTTGGCAAGCTGTATTGTCTTGGTAAATTTTCGGGTGTACCTAACATCTACATCCATTTTAAGGTATTGTGCAAAAAATGCATTGGCAATTTTTTTGCTGAAAGCACTATCGGGTTTTGTTACAAGGCCGGCTATATTTCCGGCTATATCTGCATTCCCATTTAAATAAAATATATTGCTGGATGAAGTGTTATTGGTAATAAAAGTAAAATTGTAAAATGCTCCCAGAATCAGCTCGGGCCTGTTGGCATACTGCAATACAGGGTACCGGTTTACCTTTTGAAGATATAGATCAGAAAAACGGGTAGCATTATTATACGTAATGCTAAGTGGTGCCAAAGTATGGTCTTTTCCTGCTTTCTGTTTCCAGTTTAAATCATATTGAAAATGAAAAAAATTCTTTGTATAAAGCAGTTGCCTGCGCACCCACTCATACCCTAAAGAAAACCGGGTAAAGGGTGGATAATAATTACTTTCTTTTATATGGAATGGCGCAATAAACCGGGGTATCAGAAGCGATACTTCTCCGCCTAAACGCCAACTGTTGTTTTTACTCAGCGTATCTATGGAGGAAGTTTCTATGGCGCCAAAAGTTTTAATATTTAACTGCTCGGCACCTCTAAACAGGTTCCTGTTTTTCCAGTTTAAATTTACCTGTGCACCGGTAAAAGAATTAGACTTGCTAAACCCGCCTATCTCTGCATGAATGGCTTTCTTTTTTAACGGGGTAAGATAATAATATACATTCATCATAGCCAAACCTGCAGAATCGCCTGCAGGTTCGTACCTGCTTTTTACAAACTTAAATGCCCCCATTTTTATAAACCGGTTTAGCGATTCGTTGTGCTTCTCCAGGTTATACAGGGAGCCGGGCTTATAAGTAATGGAACTTACTAAGGTAGAGGGCTTAAATTTTCTTACCGTATCCCTTATTAAGATTCCCTTGTATTCGAAAAGACCATTTTTACTGGTATCGGGTGGCGGATAAATTAAAGTATAGTTTGGAAACAACATAATGGTTTGTATGGTTTGTGGTTCCCTGGCAAGGGCTGGCGCTTCTTGCCGGATACTAAAAAAAAGATTGGCTTTATGATTTCCTGTACTGCTGTCTAAATATGTTTTAATATACTCAGGACTAAAATAATAATACCCTTTTGCTTTAAGCTCCAGGTCCACCCTTTTGGTTTCAGCTTTTATGTTTTCAAGGTCAAATTGTTTGTTGATTTTTACGTAATTTTTTTTATCATCAATGGCTAAAATATCTTTGCTGAGTATACTGGTATCCAATGCCCAACTTATAGAATCTATCAGGTAGGGTCTTGTAAGCAGCACATTATAAGCTACCTTCATTTTGTATCCTTTTTTAGAGGAGGAGGATGTAACCGGCGATTTAAAATAACCCCGGTTTTCTGCATAAGCTCTCAGGTTTTCTTCATTGGCCTTAAGGCTAACCATGGTATTTAACACAGGGGGTTCCCCAATGCGGTTTCTTAACCAGGCCTTAAATCCAAATTGTTTTTTAGGTTCTTTTATGGCATACCAAAATCCTACTTTGTAGGGATAGCCAAAAATCATTTTATTTCTCTTAGGAAATGTAATGGCTTTTATAGATTTGCTTACAGGCTTTATATTAATGGGATTGTCTGCTGTTTTTTTTACCGAAACGCTTGCACCGTTATAGAGGTAAGTTCCCTGGGGCAAATGTTTTTGAATACTACAGGAAGCAGTGCCCAATAATATTACCGTAATCCATATCCCGCATTTGTTTTGCATCCCTTATTTCTTTTTTCTTTTTACTAATTCTTTAAAGCGGTCGTAATCCATGGTAAGGCTAAAGGCTACACCTGTTTCTATAAAGTAACCATCTAATATGGCTTCGTACTGGTTTCTGCGGTAAGCCCTGAACATATACCTGCCGTCTTTAGATATTTTGTAAGTAGTATTTATATCGGGCAAAAACTGCATACCGTTATTACTGCCAGTAGTACCTCTGCCAGTAGGTTCATCTCCGGCTATGGTAAAGTTTTTTCCAAAACTTACATTGAGGCGGTCATCTAAAAATGATTTTGCCAGGCCCACATTTAAGTCTGTGCGTTTGGCTGCAGGATCATCATCTACATTTTTAAGACTGATGTCTATATCTACTCCTTTTATAATATTACCAGCCAGTTGTTCTACTGCTGCATTTAAAAACCCCGTTACAGTGGCGTTGGTAAAAAGATTTGTATTTACAAGTCCGGAACCGCCAAAGAAATCTGAACTTTGATCTCCAATAAAACGATTAAAGGCCAATAGGGCAAACACCTGTTTGTTCATGGCAGAAGGATCTTTTCTTAACTGCTGTAATTTATTATCGATGGTGGTAGTCATTTCGTAAGAAACCCCTTCCGCTTTTTCTTTCATCACTATATCAAAACTCAGTTCTGGTTGCGAGATAGCTCCTTTAATAGTTAACAACACCTGGAAGGGAACTTTTCTTCTATATATAAGATTTTCTGCAGCCGTGCTTCCCCCAATTTCATTGCCTACCAAATCGAGCGCTGTAGCACTAATATCATATATGGCTGTAATATCCACAACCGCATTTAGCGGGTCGCCGCTCATGGTAATGGTACTGCCAGATTGTAAAGTAAATTTTTTAAGCACCGGCCCATAATTTAACTGGTAGCTTCCGTCTTTAAGATAGTAGGTTCCTGCAAGCGATAAAGTTCCATTGGGATTTACTACTGCATTTATTTGTGCGCTTCCCTGCACCCTAAGCTCATCCCTGGTGGCGGGGTCCAGTATTATGCTGAGCTTTGCATCAGGCTCTACTTCCAGGTTTAAATTGTACCGCAAATTACCAGAAGAACGGGTTACTTTTTTTCTGCCTGGGGCTTCGGGCATATTATTTTTTGCAAGCAGGTTGCTCACAGTATCCATATCTATAAACTCCATTAATTTATCCCTGTCCCTAAGAGAAGCCGGAATAGCCTGTTGCACATAAGTAAGTTCCGTTCCGTTTTTTACGGTAACATTGCCCGATAGTTCCGGGTACATGATATCGCCTGTGAGCCGCCCGTCTATTTCTACAATTGCTTTACCATATATCTGGTTATTATCTGTGGCCACACTGCTGATGGCAGTAAAGTTTTTGCCCGATAAAGTAAGGTCGGAAATAAAATTTTTAGTGCTGTTTTGTGTTATGTTCCCATCTATTTTTAAAGCGTGGCCTGCACTATCCAGCACTATAAAATTGTTTAGTTTTATAGCAGGATATTGAAGCACTATTTTTTGGCCGTCTGCTTTTATAACCGTACCAAAAGCAGCAAGGGTTGTCTGCACACTATCCAATGTAAGTTCTCCCTCCCACCTTGGGTCGTTTACAGAACCATTAATAGAAACAGGACCAGATATGGTACCAGTGCTTCTTACAAAGTTGCCCATGGTAAATGGCTGCACACTGCTAAGTGAAAGTGGATTCAGGTTGAGTTTCAGGTCTATATTATCAGCATTGTAGCGGCCATTCATATCCACATTATTGCCATTGCCATCAAGCTTGCCCACTACTGCTACCTGCCCGGCACTGCTGTTTGCTTTTAGTGCAAGATTCCCTACGGACACATTCTGGTAAATAATACTATCCAGTTTCAGGTTGCCATCAATGGTAGGAATGGTTTGCCAGAAATCGCTTACCGTAAAGCCGGCATTCAACAAACCTTCCAGTTGCAGGGAATCTTTATCTAATGCGGCAGTGATGGTGCTCAGTTTAAAATTAGTAATATTTACAAGTACCGGAGCATTTAATGCCGTGCTGTTACTATTGAGCGATATCTTTTGCTGGTTATTGCTGATGTCGAAATCCTTTACATTAAATGCTTTACCCAGCATACGGGTTTGGTTATTTTCGTTCACCTGCCATTGTCCGTAATTTAGCAACAGCCCGTTTTTTAATTTAATAAGATATCCCTTATTTGCTTTGTCTTCTGCTGCATCAAAAGCTATTGCGTATTGCGGTTTTTTATTTTCATCGCTGGCAGATAAAGCAGCAGAAAGATTATTATTGGCCAGGCCTGCTTTGGCATTTACATCATATAACTGAATATTGCCGGCCTGCACCGTATCGGCATTTATTACCATGAGCAGAGTATCTTTAGTACCACTAAAAACGGCTGCAAGGTTTGATAATTTATTGGTACCCACCTGCACCTGTTCTGCAGTAAGGGTAGCTTTTACTGCACTATCTCTGTCGGCGTTTGTTATAAGCGCATTTATGTTGGCATTTTTAAAAGAAAGATTTTTTATAAGAGCCTGGTAATTTTCGCTGGGCTTTAAAGATATTGTTGCAACAACGCTGCCCTGCGGTGCCCTTGCCACAGCAGCATTGGGTTGATAATAATAGGCCAGTACTTCCTGCAGCAAAACTGGCATTTGCTCATAGTTTAAATTACTTGCAATAGCAGCATCGGCCAGTGCACTCACCATATTTATAATGGTAGAATCGTTTCTTACAAAAGCTTCTATCAATGCACTGTCAGAATAAATTTGCTGGGTAGCAGTTTTTATAATGGTACTGTCTAACCTCACATAAGCATCCAGGTTTTGTGGGCTTGTATTTTTAAGATCAATATTGGCCAGCGTACTTATCTGCATACTGTCTTTACTTAAACCCAGTGCTTTTAAATCTGCTTTTTGCAAATTTAAAAATGCATCGATAGCTGGATATTGATTTTTTAAATTGGCATTGCCTTTTATATTTCCCCTTAAAATATTATCATTTATGGAAGCCACAAATTTTGCCAGTCCCCTGGCAAGCACTGCATTTATTTTAATATTTTGCAATACTCTTTGCTGTATTCTTATGGAGCTTATGCTGGCAGTAGTTGTTATATTGGCCGTTTTAATATTAAACCCATTGCTGCCTTTGGCTTTTATGTTTCCGGTAATGCGACCTAGTTCTTTTTCCTGGTAAACCCATTTACCGGTTTCCAGGTTTTTGGCATTAATACTCATATCGTATTGCATGCTGGCCGGGTTATTAAAATTGATGAG
>JBKJSJ010000221.1:0-2832 GCA_046595965.1 Ferruginibacter sp. | reverse complement strand
AGCCATCACTTTGGCACAGTCAAAACCAAAGACTCCTGTAAAGAATAATATGCAAGCTTTACAAAAATTACTTACCGGCACAGGATTGCCTTACAAAATGGTTAACGACAGCCTTGCTGCTATACCTTATGGAGGCGAAAACATTGCATCGTACCAGGTGGTAGTGCAAAAGGTCAGTGACCTATACATCATTTATTGCAATCTTACAGAAGCCCTGCCTGGAAAGATAGACGAAACAAAATACAAATACCTGCTGCAGCAAAACGATCATTATGATGTAATAAAGATTGGAATGAATGCAGATGATAATGTTTTTTACTTAAGAGCCGATGTATATAAGGCGGCAACCAGTACAGCTTTACTAAAAAGGATCATTGAGCAGGTGGCCAATGTTGCCAATATTATTGGCGGCGATTTAAAATAAAGGATAACCTAAATATTATTGATAGAGGTATGAATTAAATAATATTAAAGCAATAAAAGCCTGATAAAAAATTGAGCGGATAATTTTCTTAAACCATAAAATAATACGAATCTCCTATTTTTAAGGGATAGGTTCTTTTCTTATGTTTTGGCATTTTTACCTATTGATTAAACAGTCTAATATGAAAAAAATATTATTAACCCTTTTAGTATTCTGTTACCTGCAAAATGGCAATGCACAAAATGTAGGCATCGGTATCAGCACCCCTATTGCCCGCCTACATGTTAGCGATAGCAATGTTGTTTTTACAGGGCCTGTATCTATTCCTTTAAATACCGCTTTCGCCCCACCGGTGCAGGATGCAGGCACCCGAATGATGTGGTACCCGCAAAAAGCTGCATTCAGGGTTGGTACAGTTGATGGAACACAATGGGATAAAGACAGTATTGGACGGTATTCATTTGCAACAGGATTTAATGCAAAAGCAAAAGGAGAAGGAACATTTGCTGCAGGTATTGGTTCAACTGCATCAGGAAATGTTTCAACTGCAATGGGATATGGCACAACTGCTTTCGGTTCTGTTTCAACAGCAATAGGAACTTATGCAACTGCTTCGGGAGATTATTCCTTAGCAATGGGATATAACACAACTGCCTCGGGTACTGTTTCAACCGCATTGGGTCAAAATTCAAAAGCTTCCGGCAACGGATCTTTAGCTACTGGCGTTGGTTCAACTGCATCAGGACTCGTCTCCACAGCGCTTGGAAATTTTACAGTGGCAGAAGGCTTGGCATCAACAGCTATGGGGTATGGTTCACTAGCTACGGGCAACTGGACCCTTGCCACCGGTTTTCGAAACCACGCACAAGCACATTACTCTTCCACTTTCGGGCTTTATAATAAAGCCAGGGCTGTTAACTCGTTTGTAATTGGTTCCTATAATGACAGCTTAGACAGCCCTGACCCTTTTAATACTGCGGCAGCCGACAGAATTTTTCAGATAGCCAATGGTGCTGCAGATAATGCAAGAAGTAACGCCATAACTGTGCTTCGCAATGGCAATACCGGTATCGGCACTACCATACCAATTGCTCGTTTGCAGGTAGAGGATAGTAGTGTATTATTTACCGCCAATGTGTTGCCCGCAACACCAGGCCAAGTACCTGTTTCAGGCCCGGGTAACAGATTTTTATGGTATGCAGATAAGGCTGCCTTCAGGGCAGGTGGCGTAGCAGGTACGCAATGGGATAAAACCAATATCGGCAACCTATCATTTGCCGCAGGCTTTAGTACACAGGCATCAGGTATTACATCTTTTGCCATGGGAAATTTTGCTTATGCTTTCGGTGATATTTCTACTGCTATGGGCAATAGTGTTTTTGCAAAAGCAAAAACATCTGCAACATTTGGCACTTACAATGATATTACAGACAACCCAAATGCAACAATTGAAACATCAACAGACCGTCTCTTTCAAATTGGTAATGGCACAGATAATGCCAACAGAAAAAATGCTTTAACCATTTTGAGAAATGGCAATATTGGTATTGGAAATAATAATCCTACCCGTCCACTTTCATTTCCTGCATCCCTTGGTGAAAAAATATTACTCTACCCAGGTGGTGCTGGCGAAGTAGGAATTGGTGTTTATGGAAATGAATTGAGGTTACATGCAGATAATCCCGGTGCTTCAGTATCCTTCGGCACACAGGATAATGCCGGTGTGTTTACGCAGGCAGGCCGCTTCCAGATAAGTGCATCTTATGCCTTATTTGTAAATGGAAGTATTTGGGCAAATGGAACTACGTACGCAAGCGATGAACGTTTCAAACAAAATATTCCTGCAATACACTCTCCCTTGCAAACATTATTACAGATAAATGGTGTGGAGTATGAAATGAAAACCGGATCATTTCAAAAAAATAATTTTCAAAAAGAAAGGCAGATTGGATTGCTGGCGCAAAATGTAGAAAAAATAATCCCCGAAGCAGTGAATGAAATAGATGGATACAAAGGTGTGGACTATGCAAAGCTTGTTCCGCTGCTGATTGAAAGCATTAAAGAACAGCAAAAAATGATTGATGAGTTGAAAAAAGAAAACAGCGAAATAAAAGAAATTTTGAAAATGAAATAATAAAATACCATGGAAAATATTTCACAATTACAATTGTACGCAAGTTAGTTTGTCAACATACAATAAACGTTAAGAGTACATTTCCGGAGACTCAAAATTATATCAAGGAGGTATTAAACTTGCAGTTACCCACAATGAAATTTATAGGTCTAAAACCTTCACTCTGATAAACTAATACAATGAAAAAATATCTTTTAACAAGCATCCTCTTCTTTGCAGTTGCAATTGCATTTGCACAAATTAAACCAAAGCAGAAGGGAAAAGAAAAACCTCC
>JBKJSJ010000213.1:0-4759 GCA_046595965.1 Ferruginibacter sp. | reverse complement strand
CTGCCAAAGGGAATACAGAATTATAAGAATAATCTCAATCCTTCAACGGGTTCTAAAAGTTACTTTATCCCTGCAACTGCTGCCGGAAAAAACAGCCCTCAGAATAATATGCCCTGTTACAAACCAGACATGTTTGTTATTTCCATCATTCCTACTTTAAGATTATGGTTATTGCCCGTGAGTATTCCAAATCCTTTTATGAAAGAAGAGGATTAAAAATTGGCAATATAAAGTATTGAAACATAAAAAATCCTCACCGCAAAGTGAGGATTTTTAGCAATTAGTTGAAGTATGGTATTACCATTTATCTACTTCTTCTGTACTACCATTATCCGGAGGAGTAGTATCTTCCACAACTGGAGGTTTAATTTCTTCTGCAGCATTTTCAGTTCCCGGAGCAGTTTCTTCTATTTCAGAAATAGTTTCAGAAACATTCTCAGAAAAAGATTCAGTAGCCTGGCTTGCAATGCCTGTATTATTTTCATCTCCTTCATAAGGAGTGTCATGATTAAATGCATCAAAATCAAAATCGGGCATTAGTTCTGTTTTCACATAATCTACTGCTTCAATCAATCCTTTTACAAACTTATTAAAATCTTCTTTGTACAAAAAAATCTTGTGGCGGTCGTACCCATCAGAATCAAACCGCTTGCGGCTTTCGGTAATGGTTAGGTAAAAATCGTTGCCACGGGTTTCTCTTACATCAAAAAAGTAAGTTCTGCGTTTGCCTGCTTTAATGCGTTTGCTGTAAACGCTTTCCATTTTTTTGTCGTTGTTTTCGTACGCCACTGTTGTTTTTTTAATTAATGAAATGATTACTTTTTAGAATCAGACAAAGATAAAATTGTTTTTGATATGGCAAAATTTAAGAAAGCCCTCTTTTTAAATTTTAATTTCCTGGTATTCCTGGATTTTCGTTCAATTGTTGTTTTAAATACATCTGTGCATATATTCCATTCAATTGCAATAACTCTCTATGTGTGCCCTGTTCTGCAATGCTGCCCTCATGTAGCACAATTATTTTATCAAAATCAAATAAAGAAAATATACGGTGTGTAATGATAAGAGCGGTTTTATTTTGCAGGTATTCGTACAGGTTAGTCAGGATCTTTTTTTCAGTTCGGGCATCTACAGCACTCAGGCAATCGTCAAATATTACTATCTCCGGATCTTTTATCATAGCCCTGGCAATGGATATCCGCTGCTTTTGGCCTCCACTAAGCGTAACGCCTCTCTCTCCTACCAGTGTTTCCATGCCCAGGGCAAAACCAGCAATTTCATGATAGATACTTGCCTGCCGGGCGGCATTGATTACTTCTTCTTCTGTAGCTTCGGCTTTGCCAAATTTTATATTATTTTTTATGGTATCGCTGAATAAAAAAACATCCTGTGGCACATAACTTATTTGTGCCCGCAGATTTTGAAGGCAAATTGTTTTAATATCTTTTTCATCATATAAAATTTTCCCATCTCCAGTATCGTACATGCGCAACAGTAATTGTGCAATGGTAGATTTACCCGAACCTGTTTTTCCTATGATGGCTATCTTTTCTCCTTTGTTTACCTGCAAAGAAAAATTCTTAATAGCGTGTATGCCTGTATGTGGGTAAGTAAAATCTACGTTTTGTAAACGGATAGCACCTTCCACTTTATGATCTGTAGCATTGGGTGCGTCTTTAATAGTTGGTTTGGTAAACAAAAATTCGTTTATGCGTCGCTGTGAGGCCACTGCCCGCTGGGTCATACTGGCCGTCCACCCAATGGCACTTACCGGAAAAGTAAGCATCTGTATATACATCACAAACTCTGCTATTTTACCAACAGATGCACCCGGTACATTATTTGCCACATCTAAGCCTCCTGCCAAAATGGTGGTAAGTGTACTCAGGCCAATCAACAGTGCCATACTGGGAAAATAAATGGCTTCTGTTTTGGCCAGGCTAAGGGCATTTTGTTTATACGTTTCGCTGTTGTTATTAAAAAAATGCAGCATAGATTTTTCCTGCACAAAAGATTTTATCACCCTAATACCAGAATAAGATTCCTGTGCATTGCTGGTGAGGTTACTCAGCATAGCCTGGATGCGCTCACTCTTTTTATTGATAATAGTGTTTACAAAATAAATAGTAAGTGCCAGTATGGGTAAGGGGCAAAGAGCCACTATGGTAAGCTTTACATCGGACCTGAGCATAAAAAATATACTAAAGCCAAGCACCGCAGCAAGGTTAATAAAATACATGATGGCAGGGCCTGTGTACATTCTTATCCTGCTTACGTCTTCAGATATACGATTCATTAAATCGCCGGTGCTGTGTGTTTTGTAAAACTGCGTATCTAATTGCTGGTAGTGTTTAAATACTTCATTCTTTTGATCGAACTCTATATGCCTGCTCATTACAATAATAGTTTGACGCATTAAAAACATAAAGAGCCCGCTGATAACGGCCAGGATAAGCAGGATAAGACCGGCAAATAATATCTTTGTTTTAAAAGGTTGCTCATCGAAATTTATGAGCACATTTCTTACAATGATATCATAGGTTTCGTAAGACCTTGTAAATACGGCATTATTACCGGGTGTAGATTGAATGGTTTGTATAACCGTATTAACTACATAGCCGGTTATTTGCGGCGCCAGTATTCTAAAATAGTTGGTAAGTATTACAAATAAAATACCCAGTATAAACAGGCGGCGGTATCTCCAGAAATATTTGTTGAGGGTAGATAATTGCGTCATGTGCAGCAAAAATAAATAATTATTTATTGCCCAATCATAAATGATTATAAATGGTGGAATAATGACGACGGACAACATACAAGGTACTACAGAGTAAAGACTAAAACCTTTGTAATATAATGGTAAACTTTTAAACCATAAATACTTTTACAACGCAGCACCGTTTGCCATCCGGTACCTACCCCACTCCACGCCATGCTGCACTTTGCCGAAATGCTCAAACGGTGGCTGGCGCAGCAAACATTTTGAGCAAAAGAAAAATGAACGCCCAACAAATAAATAATGATAAATATTTTCTTTATAAACCTATTACCCTTTTTTCTTTGTTACTTTTAAAAGCTGCTTCAATAATAATGATTACTTTTTTCCCATCTTGTGCTGTTACCGGCACAGGTGCATTGTTCCTGATGGCCTGATATATTCCTTCATAGTAGGTCATATAATTTCCTTTTAGAGAAGGGATATATTTTTTTACAATTTCCCCATCAATTTCTGTATGCAGTAGCCCCTTCTCTGTTTCGGGCTCTATGCCATAATCTGCATCGGGTGGCAATAACCCTGCTTGCAATTGTGCTTCCTGCACATCTGTTTTTGGTTTTATAAAAGATCCTTTACTGCCATGAATGATATAACCTGGTAATGCTTCCCTAACCTGGTAACTGCCTTTAATACGTACTCTAAAAGTTGGATAGTAACACAATAATTCAAAATAATCATCCACCTGCGATATGGGGCGCATGGCTGCAATATCAGCAAACACAGCATTGGGCATACCAAATAACTGCACTGCCTGGTCTATTAAATGAGCACCCAAATCGTAAAGAGCACCCGTGCCGCCGCCTGTAGTTTCTTTGTGCATCTTGGAGCTTAGTTCTTCTCTAAACCGGTCAAAATGAAATTCGGCCTCTACAATATTGCCTAATAATTTTTCATTTAAAATAGATTGAATGGTTTTGTAATCACTATCGTAACGCCGGTTTTGAAAAACAGATAATATTTTTTGCTCACTGGCTGCCAATTCAATTAATTCTTCGGCTTGCGCAACAGTTACTGTAAATGGTTTTTCGCAAATAACATGTTTGCCCGCCAGCAAAGCCTGTTTGGTAAAATCATAATGCGTATTGTTGGGAGTATTTACCACTATCAATTCTATGCATTCATCTGCAAGTATCTCCTGCAATGTGCGGTAAACTTTCACTGCGGGATATTTTTCCTGTGCAAGGTTTTTAGTTCTTTCCCACACGCCATAAAAATTAAAGCCGGCATGAGTGCTGATGAAGGGTGCATGAAACACAAGGCCACTCATTCCAATAGAACAGATTGCAGTATTGATGGATTGCATAAGATTTATTTAGAAGTGCTGTATGAGCTTTGTATGGTATATTTTAAAAGTATCTGGTGCAACATACTTTTTTATTTTACCGATTCATCTTTTCAAACTTAATAAAAATAAAATCAAATGGTTTTGGTTTATCAATCATATATTTTTTAAAAGCCATGACTGATAAAATAATTGCTGCTGCGTCTATTTTGAGCAGGTTTTTCCAAAATTGGCAGAGTCTTCAAAAATAAAATTTTAAAATATTTTTTTACAGGAATAATTAATTCAAACAAAAGTAAAACAAAGGGAATCATTTTTTTTTTCATTTCTGTAAACTATTCAAATGTATTTCTATGTTGGTATAGTTTCTGTGAAATTTATTTAGTGCGGCATCTGCCGCTTTGATGGCACCAGCACATTTTTCTTTTCCCAATTACTACCCTCGATAATATTAAAATAATCCGCTGGTTTCCTTTCAAAATAGTTTAATAACTTGCCTGCCAATAACAGATATGAAAAATTTAATCCTTCGTGTATGCCTGCCCGTGTGTATGCTGGCTGCCGCTTGTTCATCTCCCAGGAAAATTACCACAACCGATAACGGAAAAATTGCTGTAAATTTTTTGCAGGTAAATGATGTGTATGAAATTGCCCCCATTGAGGGCGGCAAAACGGGTGGTATGGCCCGGGTGGCCAGTGTA
>JBKJSJ010000046.1:0-9178 GCA_046595965.1 Ferruginibacter sp. | reverse complement strand
TTACCGTGCCGTAGGCCAGAGCGAAATGAGTTATGCAGGATTTGGTATTGGGTTATTTATCGCCAAAGAAATTATTGTGCGGCATGATGGTTTTATAAAAGTAGAAAGTGAAATTGATAAGGGTTCTACTTTTACTTTTTTGTTGCCGCTGCCGGTGGCCGACAAAAAACCGGGCAGGATAAATAAAATAAAAAAATGAAAAACGGTTCAAATATATTGGTAGTAGATGATGACCAGGATATTGGTACCATGCTTAAAATGATGCTGGAATATAAAGGGTATGCTGTTACCGTAATTAACCGTGCAGACCAAACTCATGAAATTCTCAGTTCCAATAAGATTGACCTGGTAATTTTAGACATGCTGATTGCCGATATTTATGGAACAGATGTTTGCATGCAGATAAGAAAAAACATTGCTACTGCTTATCTTCCGGTGTTAATGATTTCTGCCCTGCCCGATGCCCGGCAGGATTGTATTATGGCCGGGGCCAATGATTTTATTTCTAAACCTTTTGATATGCAGGAAATACTTTCTAAGGTAAGAGCTAATATAGCAGCTGATAAAAATTCCCTTTAATTTAATCTGCGCATTCCTGAATATTCAATTCTTTACCGGCAGTGTTTCATCCATAGATATTAAATCTTTTCTTTTTTTATTCCTTTTCACTCTACATTTGTAAAGCCTTATCAAAATGCATCAGCAGGGCGCTTACAGAAAATTTTATTTTAGTGACAAAACACATCAACAAAGTTTCGGCAGCAGGTTTATTAATAGCCCTCGGAATCATTTACGGCGATATTGGTACTTCCCCTCTTTACGTTTTCAATTCTATTATTAAAGACAGGGTTATTTCAAGAGAACTTATTCTTGGTACCCTTTCCCTCATCATCTGGACGCTTACCTTACAAACTACCATAAAATATGTAGTACTGGTATTGCGGGCCGATAACAGGGGAGAAGGTGGTATCTTTTCTTTGTTTGCACTGGTGCGCCGTAGAAAAAGATGGCTGGTAATACCCGCTATGATAGGCGGGGCAGCACTCTTAGCTGATGGCATCATTACACCTCCTATCTCCATCAGTTCTGCAATTGAAGGGTTGAGAAAATTACCACAGCTTGCTAATTTAGCACAGGAGACGGTGATTTATATTGTATTGGGAATACTTACTATTTTCTTCTTTGCACAGCAGTTTGGCACATCTTCTATTGGAAAATTGTTTGGCCCTTTTATGGCTGTTTGGTTTTCTATGCTGGCAGTGCTGGGTATCGTTCATATTACAGATGATATTAGCATATTAAGCGCATTGAATCCATATTATGGTATTCATTTTCTCTTTAATTACCCCGAAGGTTTCTGGCTGCTGGGCGCTGTGTTTTTGTGTACTACGGGTGCGGAAGCATTGTACAGCGATCTCGGTCACTGCGGACGTAACAACATTCGCATGTCGTGGATCTTTGTAAAGGCTTGCCTGCTACTTAATTATTTTGGACAAGGAGCAAGTCTCCTGGGTAACCACACTGGTAAATTAATGAGCAAAGCCGCCATGGACACAGGTGGTATCAATGCCTTTTACGACCTTATGCCGCAATGGTTTATTGTGCCCGGTGTTATCATTTCTACCTCTGCGGCTATTATTGCAAGCCAGGCATTGGTGTCTGGATCGTTTACGCTTATCAGTGAGGCCATCCGCCTAAATCTATGGCCAAAGATGAGGATTAAATTTCCCAGCGAGGCAAAGGGACAATTGTTTATTCCTGGTATAAATATGTTGCTTTTTGCGGGCTGTGTAGGTGTAGTACTTTATTTCAGGGAATCGAGCAGGATGGAAGCTGCCTATGGCATGGCAATCATCACCACCATGATTATGACCACCATACTTTTTGCCAATTATATGGTGTTGCACAGAGTAAAACCAGTGCTTATTTATATTTTCCTAGTTTTTTACCTTACGGTAGAATTAGCTTACCTGGCAGCTCTTTTAGATAAATTTATCCATGGAGGTTATATAACCATCATGATTGGTGGCGTACTGTTTACAATAATGTACGTTTGGTACCGGGCAAGAAAGATCAAGAACCGCTACGTAGAATTTGTAAGAGTAGAAGAATATATACCCAAGCTGGAAGAGCTGAGCAATGATACCTCGGTATCTAAATACGCTACCCACCTGGTGTACCTGACCAGTGCCAATAATCATAAAGAAATAGAACATAAAATAATGTACAGCATACTAAGCGGTATGCCCAAGCGTGCAGATATTTACTGGTTTGTGCATGTAGATACGCTGGATGATCCTTACACTTCTGAATATTCGGTAGAGCATATAATCCCCAATGATATTATCAGGGTAGAATTCCGGTTAGGGTTCCGCATACAGCCCAGGCTAAACCTGATGTTTAAAAAAGTGGTTGAAGACCTGGTGACCAACCGGGAAGTAAATATTATGAGTCGCTACGAAAGCCAGCAGAAAAATAATATGGTGGGCGATTTTCAATTTATTGTAATGGAAAAATTCCTGAGCCAGGATAATGAACTGCCATTCTTTGAAGAAATAGTAATGAAACTTTATTTCTGGGTAAAAGAATTGGGCGTAAGTGAAGAACGCAGCTTTGGCCTTGAGCAAAGCAATGTGGCAGTAGAAAAATTTCCGCTGGTAGTAGCACCAGTGAGTAAACTTAAACTGAGCAGGGTGTATAGTAATGAGGAGGAAGAGGAATAGTTATGAGTCAATGGTCATTCGTCATTGAGTCAATAGGCAATGTACTCATTGTTCCTTTGTTGTAAAAAGTTCAATAATGAATACGATTAATGCTATAACCCTTCTGGAAAAATTAAAAAATAAGGAAGATATTTTGTTGATTGATGTAAGAGAACCCTGGGAGCATGAAGCTTTTAATATCGGCGGAATATTAATTCCTATGAATACCATATTTGAGCACCTGGATATTATTCCCAAAAACAAACCGGTTGTGTTTTATTGCCAGAAGGGCATTCGCAGTGGCCTCATCATTCAGCGGCTGCAACAAAAATACCAATATAAAAATCTCATTAATCTTAGCGGTGGAATGGATAATTGGATGAAGGCTTTTTAATAGTCAATGGTCAGGTCAATAGTCGATGGTCAATAAAATGAAAAGATCAATGACCCAATGACCCTTTAGCGGATGACCATATTAAAAGATTATCTTCAAAAAAAATTCCTTGTTTGAGCAATACGCTTCTTTATATCATCATTGGTTATGTAGCATTGGGAACACTCGTATATTTTATACAGGATCGTTTTATTTTTAAGCCAGAAAAACTGCATGCGGGTTTTGTGTATAAATACGATGCACCCTTTAAAGAATTATTTTTTGATGTAGAGCCTGGCGTAAGTATCAATGGTCTGCACTTTACCGTAGAAAATCCACTGGGATTAATTTTATATTTTCATGGCAACAGCCGCAGCATAAAAGGCTGGGCCAGGTATGCCAAAGATTTTTTTAGGTATAAATATGATGTAGTGCTTGTAGATTACCGGGGCTTTGGCAAAAGTACCGGCAAGCGAAGCGAAAAAGATATGCTGAAAGATATGCAGTTTGTGTACGATACACTGGCAGCAGAATATACCGAGCAGCACCTCATTGTTTATGGCCGCAGCCTGGGTAGCGGTTTTGCTGCCAAAATAGCCAGCGATAACAAGCCCCGATACCTTATCCTGGACGCACCGTTTTTTAATTTTACAAAAGTAATAGAAAGATTTTTACCTATTCTGCCCATTCGTTTTATTCTGCGTTATCACCTGCGCACCGATAAATGGATAAAGTTTGTAAATTGCCATACCTATATTTTGCATGGCAATAAAGACTGGCTGATACCCATTCGAAACAGCCAAAAATTAAGAGCGCTCAATCCCCATAAAATTACCCTTATTACAATAGAAGGCGGCGGACATAATAACCTGTCAACATTTAATGAATACCATAATTTTATCAGGGATATATTACAATATTAAAAACCCCTAACCCCTAAAGTGGCATAAGAAGAATTTAATAATATGAATGAACTTTCTGATAATAAAATAAAAAAGCCTGCAAAAGTAAACTGGTGGCTTAGATGGATAAAAATAATTATACTTGTTTATTGCAGCATTGGTATTGCATTGTATTACTTGCAGGAGAAAATTTTATTTCATCCAAAAAAATTAGACAGCAATTATTCTTTTTCTTTTAAACAACCATTTGAAGAAATTAATATTCCATTTAATAAAATAGACACGGTGAATATGATAAAATTTTTTCCCCAGGATAGTGTGCGCCGGGGAGTGGTTTTATATTTTCATGGCAATAGAAATAACATAGAACATTATGCTGGCTTTGTACCTGCATTTACCAGTAAGGGTTACGAAGTTTGGATGCCCGATTATCCCGGTTATGGTAAAAGTACGGGTGAAATAACCGAGCAAAAATTATACAGCATAGCTTACGAAGTGCAAAAGATGGCGGCAGTGAAATATAGCAGTGGCAATATTATCGTTTATGGCAAATCGTTGGGCACCGCCCTGGCTGCATACATTGCTTCTGTAAAACCCTGCAAAATGCTGATACTGGAAACGCCTTATTACAGCATTCCTTCTCTGTTTGGCACTTATGCATTTATGTATCCGGCTTCAGTTATGAGTAACTATAAGCTGCCCACTTACGAATTTTTGGCTGAGGTAAAAGCACCTGTTGCAATCTTTCATGGCACGGGGGATTGGGTGGTGCCTTACCGCTCTGGTGTGCAGTTAAAAAAGTTTTTAAAACCTACTGATGTTTTTATAAAGATTCCGGAAGGGTCGCACAACAACTTAAGTGAGTCGCCCTTATACCGGCATACATTAGATTCCCTGTTAAATTTATAATTCTTTCAGGGTTACATTTTTGGTGCCCACAATAAGATTGTAAGTACAGCCAATTTTCAATGCTACATTTTCTTTGCCATGACTAACAGGAAAATTAAAACAAACAGGAATATTTAAGTCAGCACTTATATGCTGCAATATTTCATCCATTGTTTTTCCAAAAGGCCTTTCTGTATCTTTCATATCAGTAAAGCCACCAAAAATAAGTCCGGTAATATTATTCATTTTTCCGCTGCGTTTCAATTGATACAGCATACGGTCAATGTTGTATAAATATTCGCCGATATCTTCTATAAAAAGGATGCAGTTTTTTGTAGGGTAATCAGAAGAGGTTCCAATAACATGGGTAAGCAATGCCAGGTTGCCACCAACCATTGGGCCGGTAGCAGTGCCCAATTTATTATTTGCATGTGGGGCACAACTGTAATTTCCTTTATTTCCTTTAAGTGCTTTTTTCAGCGATTGAATAAATTCATTTTTAAAACCATTGTCGTTAAATGCAGCTGCCATGGGCGCATGCAGCGATGCAATTTTTAACTGACTTAATAGATGAGTGTGCATTACTGTTATATCGCTGAAGCCAATGAGCCATTTAGGATTTTTTTTAAATTTTTTAAAATTTAATTGATCAATGATACGGCTCATACCATAACCACCCCGGCCAAACAGGATGGCATTAATGGATGCGTCATCCAGCATGGCTTGCAGTTCATCACAGCGTTCTTCATCGGTGCCGCTAAAATAATTTTCAGAAGCACTGCCCAGCGTTTTGCCTACCATTACCTGGTAGCCCCAGGTTTGCAAAGTATCAATACAGGTTTGTGCTTTCTCTGCAGCCATATATCCTGCAGGGCAGGTGAGCCCAATGGTAGTACCTTTTTTTAAGTATGGTGGAATTTTTATCATAAACCTTTTAATATCTGTTGAAAATCTAAAGTTGTAATTACATGGGTAAACCCTTTTCTCTTCAGCCCTCTTAATAGTTTTAAATCACGTGTCCAAAACAGGCCTTCCAAAAAAATGGTAAGAGCAATATATTGAGCATCTTTTTTATCAATAGAACTCGTTAATTGCTCAGCTATTTCTAATGTGTGTAACTGATACCTGTCAACAGTAAACACATTAATCCTGTTGTAAAGCAAACGAAGAGATTCATTTAAAGAGAACTGGTTGTGGTGGGAAGCGGCAATTATTTTTTCTTTTTTTGAATTTACTTCTTCATAAATAAATTCCGGGGCAACAAGATCTATTTTATAATTAGGGTTTAAAATAAAAGCAGCCTCTTTCCCTCCTGGATTTATAACGGCAGAAATCAAGATGCTGGCATCCACAATTATAATCATTGCAGATTATGTTTTTTCTTAAATTTTATCCATGCGGCTGCAGTAATTTCATCAGCTAATTCTAAAATCTTTTTTTTATCTACTTTTTTAGGAGCATCTTTATTTATTTCCAAAAAGCGGGCATAATCTGTTAACCGTTTAATACCAGCCCGGCCAACTTTTTTAGAAACTTTAATGGTTACATATTCCTTATCAGTTAGTTCGCTTGCCATATTTTTTGTTTTACCAAATATACAAAATACTTAGATTTCTTTTAAGAAAACGCTTATGGAATTTACCACAATGCTATGCTGCACTCCGCACTTTAAAGCAAAATTATTTTTCTGATGCCCCACAGGAAAATCAAAGCATACGGGATAATTATATTCTTTTACTTTTTCCAATACTATTTCTTCCAGTGTTTTTCCAAACTCTTCTCCGGCATCATCCTTTTTTATTTTAAAGCCACCAATTACCAGGGCTTTCAACTGCGAGAGTTTTCCACTTCGTTTCAGGTTCCAGAACATTCGGTCTATGCTGTAAAGATATTCGCCTGTATCTTCTACAAATAAAATTTTGTTTTTTGTGCTGATGTCGCTGCTGCTACCCGCAAGACTTTCCAGCGTTTTTAAATTACCACCCACCAGTGAGCCTGTAGCCAAACCACTTTTATTATTAATGTTTGGCACTGCAGAATAAACCATCTTTTCTCCCAGCAGGCATTGCCTTATGCTTTCTATGCTTTCTTTTTGCACAGGTTCTGCAAGGCTCCAGTTTTCAGGAAAACTGTTACACATTTTAGAATGTATGCTGGCCACATTGCAGTTGCGGTTTATGTGGCTGTGCAAAACTGTTACATCGCTAAAGCCAATGATCCATTTGGGATTTTTTTTAAAACCAGTTAAATCTATTTTATCTACAAAACGAATGGAGCCATACCCACCCCGGGCACATAGAATAGCTTTTATATTTTTATCATTCAGCATTTGCTGCAGGTCCTGCAGTCTTTCTTCATCGGTACCACCAAAAGTAAAATCGCTTTTGCCAATGGCATTGCCAATAACGGCATTAAAACCCCATTCTTTTAATTTTAAAAGTGCAGGCTGCAATTCTGCTAAGGTTATAAATCCTGCGGGGCTTGTAATGCCGATGGTATCGCCGGGTTTTAGAGAGAGCGGCGTTTTTACTTTTGTTTCTTCATCATCAACTGCATTTATAATTGCATTGCTAATTGCATCTTTAGCCAGCGATTGTAATGCATAACCAGTAGCAATTACCGAAGCAAGAAACTTTTTTCTTTTCATTCATGTTTTGTTAAAGTGAAAAAAATAGTTTGCATTTTTAAAAATGCATAAAATGAATTAACCTGCCTGGCAGAAATTAACTGTATGCCACTGGTATTAATAATGTTGAAGGTTTTAAATTATTACAACTGAATACCCAATCCTGTCTTTAATGCTTTCTGATAATTTTTTAAATCAAATTTACAGTAATGCACTGCTTTATGAGCTACTCCTTTTTTTATTTCATTTGATTTCTCTAAAATTCCTGTGCAAATAATTTTTCTTTGCAACCGGGTGCTATTACCAAAAGTAGCAATCATTGAATTGACTAAATAAATTCGTTGCTGTAAATCATTTTAAAACCTTTGCTATTGCGAAGGTTTTACGATTTAATTTTTTTGCCGCAGATTTACCGACTTAATCTTCAAATTTGCGGCAATTAGTTTTAAAAATTTTGCAAACCTTTAATCTAAAATTAAAAGCCTTCTTAGACTTATAACTACTTCTTTATTGGCCTTTAAACTTTAGAATAGAAAATTATATAACCGTACACTTTAGTTATAATACAGGCTTTTTTGGGCTTTGAGATGGTTTACGGTATTTTTGCGGCACAATGAAGGAATCAAAAAGATATTTAATTACATCGGCACTGCCTTATGCCAACGGGCCCAAACATATTGGCCACCTGGCCGGTGCTTACCTGCCGGCAGATATTTATGTGCGATACTTGCGTGCACAAAAAAGAGATGTAGTGTATGTATGTGGAAGCGATGAACATGGTGCTGCTATTACCATACAGGCCATGAAAGAAAATACTACTCCCAGGGCTATTGTAGATAAATACCATGCCATGCTAAAAAGTAATATGGCCGACCTGGGAATTTCTTTTGATATTTATCACCGTACATCAGAAGCTATTCACCATGAAACGGCCAGGGAGTTTTTTACTGTACTGAATAATAATGGCGACCTGGAACAAAAAGAAACCGAGCAGTATTATGATGAGGAGACCAGCACTTTTTTGGCAGACCGTTATATTATTGGCACCTGTCCTGTGTGCGGTTATGAAAACGCTTATGGAGATCAGTGCGAAAAATGCGGATCTTCTTTAAGCCCGGAGCAACTGATAAATCCACGAAGTACTTTGAGCGGCAATGCTCCTGTAAAAAAAACAACTACTCACTGGTATCTGCCGCTCAATAAACATGAAGCATTCTTACGGCAATGGATACTCGAAGACCATAAAGACGACTGGAAGGCCAATGTGGTGGGGCAATGCAAGGGCTGGATAGAAGCAGGCCTGCAGCCCCGGGCTGTAACAAGAGATTTGGATTGGGGAATTGCTTTGCCACAAAACCTGCCCGGTGGGGCCGGTAAAGTACTGTACGTTTGGTTTGATGCACCCATTGGTTACATAAGTGCTACCAAACAATGGGCATTGGATAATAATAAAGACTGGAAACCTTTCTGGCAGGATAAAGACACAAAACTGGTACATTTTATAGGGAAGGATAATATTGTTTTTCATTGTATTATTTTTCCGGTAATGCTTAAACTCCATGGCGATATTTTACCGGAGAATGTGCCTAGCAATGAGTTCATGAACCTGGAAGGAGATAAGATGAGCACCAGCCGGGGATGGAGTATAGAGATGGATGATTACATTAATGATTTTGTGAAAAAAGAA
>JBKJSJ010000217.1:0-3522 GCA_046595965.1 Ferruginibacter sp. | reverse complement strand
AGCCGTACCCAGTACCGTACATTGCGATCATTTGATAGAAGCTAAAGTAAACAGCCAGACAGATTTAAACCGTGCCGTGCATGAAAGCAGCGAAGTGTATGATTTCCTGGCTTCGGTTTCCAATAAATATGGCATTGGTTTCTGGAAACCCGGCGCAGGTATTATTCACCAGGTGGTGCTGGAAAACTATGCCTTCCCTGGAGGTATGATGATAGGTACCGACAGCCACACAGTAAATGCAGGTGGCCTTGGTATGATTGCCATTGGTGTAGGTGGTGCAGATGCATGCGATGTAATGGCGGGTTTGCCCTGGGAATTAAAAATGCCAAAACTTATTGGCGTAAAACTAACGGGTAAGCTTAGCGGCTGGACGGCTCCCAAAGACGTAATTTTAAAAGTAGCGGGTATCCTTACTGTAAAAGGCGGCACCGGTGCAGTAGTGGAATATTTTGGAGAAGGTGCTACCAGCATGAGTTGTACGGGCAAAGGAACTATCTGTAATATGGGTGCCGAAATTGGTGCTACCACTTCTACTTTTGGTTACGATGAAAGTATGAGCCGCTACCTGAATGCCACTGGCCGTGAAGAGATAGCCGCCATGGCGAATGCCATAAAAGAACACCTTACCGGTGATGCAGAAGTATATACCCATCCCGAATTATATTTTGACCAGGTAATTGAATTAAACCTGAGTGAACTGGAACCACATTTAAACGGCCCTTTTACGCCAGACCTGGCTACACCTATTTCTAAAATGAAAGAAGCCGCAGCAGCAAATGGATGGCCTACTAAAATAGAGGTAGGTTTAATAGGAAGCTGCACCAATTCTTCTTACGAAGATATAAGCCGGGCTGTAAGCCTGGCCAAACAGGTATCTGATAAGGGATTGAAACTACAGTCGGAATTTACGATAACCCCCGGCAGTGAGCAGGTGCGTTATACTATTGAAAGAGATGGCTTCCTGGATACCTTTGACAAAATTGGTGCAACAGTATTTGCCAATGCATGCGGCCCATGCATAGGTATGTGGGCAAGGGTGGGTTCCGAGCGGGCAGAAAAAAATACCATCGTTCACAGCTTCAATAGGAATTTTGCAAAACGTGCAGATGGTAATCCCAATACTTTTGCCTTTGTAGGTTCTCCCGAAATTGTTACTGCGATGGCAATTGCTGGCACGCTTAATTTTAACCCCCTAACCGATACACTTACAAATGATAAAGGCGAGCAGGTAAAATTAGATCCTCCTTATGGCGACGAACTTCCGCTTAAAGGATTTGCTGTGGAAGATGCAGGCTACCAGAAACCTGCCGAAGATGGAAGCCATGTGATGGTAATAGTTTCCATAGATAGCAAGCGATTGCAATTGCTGGATCCCTTTCCCGCATGGGAAGGCACCGACCTCAAAGGATTAAAACTTTTAATAAAAGCAAAAGGTAAATGCACCACCGATCATATTTCTATGGCAGGGCCATGGTTAAAATTCCGTGGCCACTTAGATAATATCAGCAACAATATGCTGATAGGCGCTGTAAATTATTTTAATGAAAAAACAGACAGCGTAAAAAATCAATTGACCGGGGAATATGGTACCGTACCCAACACACAAAGAGCTTACAAAGCTGCAGGCATAGGAACCATTGTAGTGGGTGATGAAAATTATGGAGAAGGTTCGTCCCGTGAGCATGCAGCTATGGAGCCACGCCACCTGGGTGTAAGAGCTGTATTGGTAAAATCATTTGCACGCATACACGAAACCAATCTTAAAAAACAGGGTATGCTTGGTTTGACCTTTAATGACAAAACCGATTATGAAAAATTTAAGGAAGATGACAGCATAGATATTATTGGCCTTAATGAATTTTCGCCTGGTAAACCCTTAGCAATGGTATTGCATCACTGCGATGGCAGTGCAGATATTATTTCGGTAAACCATACTTACAATGAGCAGCAGATAGAATGGTTTAAGGCAGGTGCAGCGTTGAATATTATCAGGAGAGAATTTGCGGAGAAGAATAAATAAGGAACGGACCGAAAGTAAGACCCGGCAAAAAAATGGTTGTGCAAAACGCACAACCATTTTTCTTTTATACTAAAAGAAGTTTCATTTTAGGCCAATGTGTGGCGGCTGAAATTTCGGTTATCTTTTGTGAGGTAGGGTTTGGTGAATGCCAACCTTTACCTGAGTAATTTCGTATAGAAAAGTATTGGGCTAATTTATAAATCGAATCTCTATACCGCCCCGCTGAACCATTCATCAAGCTGTTGAAATTTTAAATGATTTCAAGTGTTTTTTCAATACCCATAGAGTTTTATACTTTTTTCTAATTTTTAAACCACTGGCAATCGGTAAAAAATATTATCCAGGCCTCATTAGAAGTTGTTTGAATTAATTTTACCTCAATACTATTTGGCTAAAGCCTTTAATTTTCACTCCATTACCACGCCTTTAAAGGCGTGGTAATGCAAATTGAGGTTGCCGGCTTTAGCCAAATAATTAAAAAAATAATCTCTAAACCCCCGCTAAACCCTACAATATGCTTTGAGATTTTGAATGATTTCACGTGTTTTTTAATATCCCTTTACTTATATACTTTTTTCTACTTTTTTAAACTACTGGCAATCGGCATTAGAATACAGGTTGTTTGAAATTTAGATGCAGGTTTTTACTGCAAACTAAGGCTTATCAAACATCTCCTTCAGCATTTCATATAACTGTGGATGTTTTTGCTGCAACAATGCCGGTCGTTCAAAAAAATATTCTGCAGCTACTGCAAAAAACTCTGCTTTATTAGTATATGCATAAGGATTGATATCCGATTTATTTTTTGCTATCTGCTGCATTTGTTCATGCATTAAATTAAGCCAGGGAAGTGTGTATTGTTTATCCAATAAAAGTTCAGGAATGCCATCTGTTTCGCCATCGGACTTGTCTATCAGATGTACAAATTCATGAATGGCTGTATTGTTTTTATCCACCTGGTTGCTAAAACCCTGACGCAGTGCAGGTTTGGAAAGCAGGAGGCTTCCTTCCAGCGGTCCGTTGCCCACCATGCCGAGGATATTTCTATCGTAATTGCCATTGGTTTCAAATTGCATATTCATAGTGTTGGAATATAATAAAACCTCAGACAGGTTATGGTATTTCCATTTCTCAAAATAAAAAATAGGAATTACTGCAGCAGATGCTATCAGTAGTTTATCAAGTTCTTCCACTAAGGTATCTACTCCTGTAATACGGGTATGCTGCAAAAAATATTGCACATCCTCTTCAAACTTTTTTTTGCCGACGGCGTCCAGTTTGGAATAAAATAAAACATTTTTTTCCAGCACAGATGCATCCATTGTAAAGTTATCTGCAACTGCATTTTTCCTCTTATTTTTATTAGAAAAAAAATAAAAAGCAAACACAATTATTGCCAACAATATTATTAATGGAATCATATTTTTTTAATTTAGTATTGATAACTTACTACAGCCAACGCACTACAAAACAGCAGCTATTGACTTTTCACTTTTTACTCC
>JBKJSJ010000092.1:0-10833 GCA_046595965.1 Ferruginibacter sp. | reverse complement strand
TAATCTTACGGAAGCATAAAATTTTAATGCATTACCGCCGGTAGTAGTTTCGGGGTTGCCAAACATTACTCCAATCTTTTCTCTCAACTGGTTGATGAAGATGCAGCAGCTATTTGTTTTTGCGATAGTAGCCGTTAATTTTCTCAGTGCCTGGCTCATTAATCTGGCATGCAAACCCATTTTGCTGTCACCCATTTCGCCTTCCAGTTCGCTCTTGGGTACCAGTGCTGCCACAGAATCTATTACTACTACGTCTAATGCTCCCGAAAGAATAAGCCTGTCTGCAATTTCCAATGCCTGCTCGCCATAATCTGGTTGCGAAATTAAAAGATTGTCAATATCTACTCCCAGCTTTTGTGCATAGTTGCTGTCAAATGCATGCTCTGCATCTATAAATGCACACATGCCTCCTTTCTTTTGTGCCTCGGCTATTACATGTATTGCCAGGGTAGTTTTTCCCGAAGATTCGGGACCGTAAATTTCTACTACCCTTCCTTTGGGTAAGCCACCAATGCCCAGTGCCACATCCAGTCCTATTGATCCGGTAGAAATAACTTCCTGTTCCGTTATCCCTTTATCACTCATCATCATTACCGATCCTTTTCCAAAATCCTTATCAATCTTGTCCATCGTAAGTTTCAGGGCCTTTAATTTTTCTGCGTTGCTCATGTTTTTAAGTTTAGTTGATGTATCTGTTTTTGCGTTGTAAAATTAAGCGGAAACAAATGTATGAGTAAAAATTTAATCAAACTAATTATTTTAGTAATTATTTTGATAACTTATTTAGTACCCCTTCATTTTAAGAATTTATCACAACTTATAATTTATCCTAAAGCCAATCATTAGATCAATCAATCTTAAATTTATTGTATCTCTGAAACTATTGGTAACATCAGCTCAATCTGTGTAAATCAATGCCAAAAAAAACCCATCCCGAAGAATCGGAACGGGGGAGTGTTCAAGCATGAGAAAAATGTCTTTGTTTCTTAGAAAGCAACGACCTGGTACGATAAACGGGCCTTAGTAAAAATTATTAATTTTTTGTTGTGTTACAAAGAGAACATTGTTTTGGATAATGAACAATACCCTAAACTGGTAGTTTTATAAAAAAGAGTTTTTTACAGTAGCAAAAATAATTTTCTCTTTCCCTCTTTACTCTTTTATACTCTTTGCATTAATTTTAGCTAAGTGCTTAAGGGGAGATAAATAACACGGTTCCTTAACCTCGCTTTCCTTTTAGCTTCCTATATTTGCCTACAACTTTTATATTTTATTCATGCAGGTTTCTATCATTTTTGTAATAGTGGCTTTTATAACCGGTTTACTTTTAGGTGCACTCCTGTTGTATATAAAACTAAGCAGTGTACAGAAACAATTAAGGAGCAATGGCGGATATTTAGAATCGGAAAAGCTGATAAAGGAAACGCTGCAAAGAGAATTAAAAACAGTCTATCAGGCAAAAGAAACCATTGAGCAAACCCTTAAACAAAGACTTAAAGAAGCAGCCACACATAATAAAAGAATGGATGAAGACATCTTGCTGCTACAAAAAAGTAATGAAGAAACAGAAGCACTTCTTAAGGCCGGACAACCGGAACTTCACGCTATTAAACTGCAGCTTATAGAAGCCAATAATACCATTGCCCGGTTAAAAGGATTGCTGGCTGCCCGGTAAACCTGTGCAGTATTGCCAGTTACTTAACAATATTTTATCATCCATTCATATTTCTTTTTCACCAATTTGTAATCTTATAAATGAGCATTATAACAGCTCAGATATGAAAAAGATACTTAGCAACCAGGAAATTTTATTAATGCCCAACAGCCGGGTTTTTAAAAAAGATTTTAGTGAAAAAGATACCAGTGCCCATCAAAAAAAACTTACCGCAAAAGAACAACTCATTCATCATTGCTGGAATGGAATGCTGCCTTCCCTGCTTCCGGAAATTTGTATAACCAATGCTGCGGAAAAACCGCTTACCCTCTGGGAAATAAATGAAACCAGGCAATTGCTCGATCTTAGACTGGGAGAGTTTAACGAGTCTATGAATGATGAATGGTCTATCAATCCTTATGTAGTGCTCACCTGGATGGAATGCAATTAAAAAATTTGTGAATATTAAATTCCCCGGTCTTAAACCGGGATTTTTTTAAAATATGCAGTTTAAGGTTTTGCTCCCCGCATGGTTTTATCCACTGGCAAAGTTTAAGCTTTTCTATTTTTATTGCAATTGTATAGTGTCTATAAAATGATAATACTAAAGCCAACATTGCTGCTGGCTTTTTTTCTTCTTCGCTCTCCCTGTCTGATGTGAACAGACGACCCTTCCGATCAACAGTCGGAGTTGCTACCTTCTTTCATTATCTCTCGTTTTCCTTTGTTCTATTAACGTATTCAAAATCAGTATATTAATAAATAACATTTCCCGACACTCCAGCCAAAATAGACACAATGCCAATCGTGTTTTATAGGGGCAAAAGAAAGGTTTCAAGGGTTCAACAAAAACAATTGTATCAATTTTTAAAAATCAGGCTGCAAAAGGATACAATTATTTTAGTCAGGCAGTGATAAAAACTTTATTGATGACTGCAAAAATTTAGAAATGAAACATAATTTGCCGATACACAATTAACTTTCACCAATGTACAAGACACAGAATAATCCTAAATTTAGTTTTTATAAAAAAGTTGACAACTGTTAAAGACGATATTACCATTTGGGTTAAAACCTACACTAAAGATTTATTTAGTTATGCCATTACTAAAGTGCTCCAAAAAGAAGTTGCAGAAGATTTAATACAGGATACTTTTCTTTCAGCGTGGCAATCCTATAAAAACTATCAAGGTAAAAGTAATGTGAGAACCTGGTTGTTTTCGATACTCAAACATAAGATTGCCGATTATTATCGTTCAAAATATAAACGGGTTATTGAAGTTGACTTTGATCTCATTGATACCCTTTTTGATGATAACCACCGGTGGAAACCGGAATACAGACCAAAAGATTGGGGCAATGAGAAAGGGTTATTGGATGACCCGGAATTTTCGCAAACGCTAAAGGACTGTTTTAAGAAACTACCGGTAAAATGGTCGTCTGCGGTTCAAATGAAATACCTTGAAGAACATGATGCAGATGGCATTTGTTCACAACTGGAAATTACAAAATCGAACTTTTGGCAAATTATTCACAGGACTAAAGTACAGTTAAGAAATTGTTTGGAAATGAAGTGGTTTAAGCAATAAATAAATATGGCTGTCAGGTTTTTACTAAATGCCCGACTAATCTTTAAACAAAACCATTTTTATGAAAAGTAAAATCGCACAAACTATTATTGCAGGACTAGTTGCCACAGCAGTGATGACGGGAGTAGGATTAATGGCTCCTTACATGGGTTTGCCAAAGATGAACCCGGCAGAAATGCTTTCAGGAATGATGGGCGTTTCTCTTATAGTTGGTTACCTGATCCATTGTATGATAGGAATTATTTTTGCTGCCGCCTATGTGTACTTGTTTAACCCGAAAGTTCACATCCATAGTAAACTTGTAAAAGCTATATTGTTTGGATTTGCTGTTTTTGTTTTTGCCCAGGTAATGTTGTTTATAATCGGAAAGATAATGCCAATGCCGCAGGATAATATGATGTTAATGATGATGGGTTCTTTAATCGGACACCTGGTCTATGGTATTGTAGTGGCATTAATAGTTCCAGTACAATCAGAAAGTTATACCCAGACTTCTCATGCTTAAAAAGTTTGTATGAATATTATGAATGCAATAATGTTGTCTTGTGTAAAGGCAACAGAGCTTATGGAAATGAAGGAGCATGTTCCGTTAGGTTTATTAAAAAAAATGCAACTTCACATGCATACCACCATGTGTTCAGGTTGCAGAAATTATATGAAACAAAGCCGGTTAATTAATGAGCTTCTTCAAAAAGAATTTGACACTCTCCCTGTTATCAAAAATACTTATGACCTTGAAACAAGCATAATTTCAAAAATCCTATAAAAATATATTTAAGTTTTTGTCAGGTTTCATTGAGTTGAGCGACTAATATTTGTAATAAAATTTATAAACAATAAAAATCAAAAAATGAGAAAAATAATTTTAGCTGTTGCTATCATTATTGGCATTTCAACCGCATCAAATGCGCAAACATCTGCTAAAATGAAAATGAAAGATGCTGTGATGATGATGGATAATAAAACGATGATGTGCAATCACAGTAAGTGCACCCCACTTGCTAAAACTTACACCTGCAAAGATGGATGTAAAGTTTCTCCTGACGGTATTGTTACAAAACCCGATGGCTCTACCATGAAACTGATGAACGGTTACAAGATTGACAAAACTGGCAAAGTAGCAATGATCTCTCATGGTATGAAAGGGTATGTTTGCGGTCCCTACTGCCAGATGCCTAAGAAAATATAATGTAATCAAACTGATTAATATCTTTATTTTAATTATGCCACAAAAAATGTGGCATAATTGTTTCCTTTTAAATTATAAATATGAACGAAAATTATTACAATTCAAAAGACCTGGCAAAGTTTGGAAATGTAGCAGACTTCCAGAAAGAATTGGGAGAAAAGTTTTTTTCCTATTATGGCGAAGTGTTTAAAGACAGTGAATTAACTGCAAGGGAAAAATCCTTAATTGCATTAGCTGTTGCTCATGCGGTGCAATGTCCTTATTGCATTGATGCATACAGCAGTGATGCGTTTGAAAAAGGATGGAGCGAAGGACAAATGATGGAAGCTGTACACGTAGCCTGTGCCATCCGTGGTGGTGCTTCCCTGGTACATGGTGTGCAGATGATGAATAAGGTAAAGGAAATTTCTATGTAATTATGAAATCATTAAAAGCTCAACATAGCATCCTTGCCGATGCCCATGAACAAATCAAAATCATAGAACATGGACAAACTGGTGATTTTGAGTTAGTTCCTTTTCAGCAAAAGCTGGAGCAATCAGGTTTATATCCCCTAAAGCCTACACAGGCTGAGATCTTTCAGGTAAACATTGGGAAGATGTGCAACCAAACATGCAAGCACTGCCATGTAGATGCAGGTCCTGACCGCAAGGAAATCATGACCAAAGAAACGATGCAGCAATGCATTGAAGTTTTAAAAAATAATCTGCAACTAAAAACAATTGATCTAACCGGTGGAGCACCGGAAATGATCCCAAACTTTAGATGGTTTGTTGAAGAAATTAAAAAACTCAACCGGCATATCATCGTACGCTGCAACCTTACTATTATTCTTGCGAATAAAAAGTATTATGACCTGCCGCTTTTCTATAAGCAACACAACATAGAAGTAGTTTCTTCACTTCCCTTTTACACGCAAGACAGAACAGACAGGCAGAGAGGCAATGGAGTATTTAATGACAGTATCAAAGTATTGCAAATGCTAAATGCTGTAGGTTATGGTAAGGATGGGGCAGGCTTAATTCTAAATCTTGTTTACAATCCTGCCGGCGCATTTTTACCTCCATCTCAACAAGCATTAGAGATAGAATACAAGCAGGCATTGTTGCAACGATATGGTATTACATTCAACAATTTATTTACCATTACCAATATGCCGATTAGCCGCTACCTTGATTACTTATTGACGAGTGGTAATTATGAAAGCTATATGGAAAAGCTGGTAAGTGCTTATAATCCTGTTGCTGCAGCAAATGTCATGTGCCGCAATACAATTTCTGTTGGGTGGGATGGCTACTTATACGATTGCGATTTTAACCAGATGCTGGAGTTAAAAGTAAATAGTAACGGTAAGCATATATCAGCATTCAATATTAATGAGCTAAACAAAAGAGAGATTATTATCGGACAACACTGCTATGGCTGTACAGCGGGTTCAGGTTCAAGTTGTGGCGGGGCAGTTGCTTAAATCAATTTTTAAAATGTCATATTTAGAAACAACAAAAAACGTGTACAAAGAGGCGGCTGAAAATCCGCAGGTGGGTTTGTGCTGCACTACTACACCACTTTGGCAACTGCCCGACTTGAGCATTCCAAAGCGAATGCTTGAAATGAATTATGGTTGCGGCAGTACTGTTCATCCAAGGGACCTGATAAATAATCCAAAAATTTTATACGTAGGTGTTGGGGGAGGCATGGAACTTTTACAATTTTCTTATTTCAGCAGGCAAAATGGAGGTGTAACCGGCATTGATGTAGTGGATGAAATGCTGACTGCATCAAAAGTAAATTTTAAGGAGGCGGAGAAAGAAAATCCCTGGTTCCATTCTGAATTTGTTAAGCTTATCAAAGCCGATGCATTGGATTTACCGGTTGACGATAACAGCATAGATGTAGCTGCACAAAATTGTTTATTCAACATTTTTAAGCATGACGATTTGAAATTGGCATTACAGGAAATGTACCGTGTTTTAAAACCCCGTGGTCGTCTCGTTTTATCCGATCCAATTTGTGAACAGCAAATGCCTGAGCACCTAAAAGAAGATGATAAATTAAGAGCTCTTTGCCTGAGCGGCTCAATGCCATTAATGGATTACATTAAAATGATCACCGATGTTGGTTTTGGCACCGTAGAAATAAGGGCAAAACGTCCTTATAGAATTTTAGATCCCATAAAGTATGATACTGATGAATTGATCTTTATTGAAAGTGTAGAAGTATGTGCCATCAAAGATCCGATGCCTGCAGATGGACCTTGTGTATTCACGGGAAAAACTGCTATTTACTTTGGAGGCGCGGAATATTTTGATGATGAAAAAGGTCATACACTATTTCCAAATCAACCCATAGCAGTATGTGATAAAACGGCACATGCCTTACAATCTCTAAATAGAAAAGATATCTTTATTTCTGCCAGCACATGGTTTTATGATGGCGGCGGGTGCTGCTGATATTCACTAATTTTAAATCAAATGAAATTATAACAAATGAAAATACAATCTGCATTATTATTTTTTATTTCATTACACTTTACAACAATGGCGCAAAAATATAAAACGATAAACGAGGTAAAAGGCCTGAATGTTGGAGCGCATGCTCCTATGTTTACGGCTAATGATGATAATGATGTAAAATATAAACTTCAAAAAGCATTGAAAAAAGGACCTGTGGTAGTTTTATTTTACAGGGGTCAATGGTGCCCGGTATGTAACAAGCACCTGAGCCAGTTGCAGGATAGCCTTCAACAGATCTATGATAAAGGTGCAACAATAGTTGCCATCTCCCCGGAAACATCAGCGTTTCTTAAACAAACACGAACCAAAACAAATGCATCTTTTACTTTGTTGTATGATAAGGATTATGCCATTGAAAATGCTTTTGATGTTACGTTTAAACCGGAAGATAAATTGGTTGCCTTATACAATGAAAGGCTAAATGCAAAATTGGAAAAATCTCATTCAGATGCAAGCGCCAGGTTACCGGTACCGGCTACTTTCATTATCAATAAAAAAGGGATCATAGTATGGCGCCAATTCAATCCGGATTATAGAATAAGGGCCAGCGTAAAAGATATTATTGACAACATCCCAACGAAATAATTAATAATGGATTTATTGAGACAATTACAGGAAGCAAAAGATTTTCTTACATCAAAAAATGTTGTTGATGCTTCAGTTGGCATTGTATTAGGCACAGGATTAAATCACCTCATCCAATACATAGATGTAAAGCAAACAATTTCGTATGCCGACATTCCGGGCTTTCCTGTTGCAACTGTTGAATTTCACAAAGGCTGTCTTATTTATGGAACAATAGGAGGGAAAAATGTTCTTGTGATGCAGGGACGTTTTCATGCTTATGAAGGATATACAATGCAGCAGATTGTATTTCCAATTAGAGTGATGAAACTACTCGGAATAAAAAATCTTTTTTTATCAAACGCTTCCGGAGGTATTAACCTTACGTTTAAAAAGGGCGACCTGGTTTTAATAGATGATCACATCAACCTGCTGAATGGAAATCCCCTCTGCGGGAAAAATTACAATGAATTAGGTTCCCGTTTTACTGACATGAGTGAACCTTATGATATTTCATTAAAAAATGAGTTGCTGCAAAAGGCAAAAGAGTTAGGCATCTCTTTGAAAAAAGGTGTGTATGCTGCAGTTCAAGGTCCAAATCTTGAAACAAAGGCAGAATACCGTTACCTGAAAATTATTGGAGCAGATATGGTGGGAATGTCAACAGTACCGGAAGTTATTGCAGCCAATCACATGAAGCTGCCTTGTGTAGCCGTTTCTGTTATTACAGATGAATGTGATCCCGATAATTTAAAACCGGTAAATATAGCAGAGATCATTGAAGTGGCAGGCAAAGCAGATGAAAAATTATCTGCTTTATTTAAAGAAGCGATTGTTGCTTTATTATAAATATCCGCATTTATGAAACCCCTTTACTCAATTTTTTTTATGACGGTTTTCAAATACAATCCACGCCCATCCAATATCTGAAGAAACAGAACTATTTGTCAGGTCTTATTAGTGCGGACGACTAATTAAAATACCACCTTTCAATGATGTAATGTTTGAAAAGTGATGAATAATTACAACCATTTGTAAACTGTTAGAGCCTTACCCCAAGATTGAAAAATATTACAAGTTGCTTATAAAATATTTAGTTAATGAATTGGTGGGAAACATGTAAGGAATGTTTTTAAAGTTTGGGCGATAAGCACCCTATAAACCAATACATTTTAAAGGCATTTATGTTGGGGCTATACCATTATTTTTGAATAAAGAAGCAAAATGGAAGATTAAAAAAGGGGAAGGAGATAATTGGAAACTCGATTAGTTGCTCATAGTATTTATTTTAGTTAACCAACACATTTTGTAACATGCAAAAATCTTTAGTTCAACCTTTATCAACGGTTAGTAATCCGGAGTTGGAAGAGTTGGTACAATTCTTTAATGAAACACTTGGCTTTTGTCCTAACAGTGTTCTCACCATGCAGCGCAGGCCACATCTTGCAAAGGCTTTTGTAAATCTTAATATGGCTGTGATGAAAAATGATGGCAGGGTAACGAGTTCACTAAAGCGGTTAATCGGCTATCTTTCCAGCTATACTGCAGGTTGTATGTATTGCCAGGCGCACACCATACGTGCTGCTGAACGTTACGGAGCCGAACAGGATAAGTTGAACAATATTTGGGAATATAAAACTCACCCCTCCTCTAATGATCCTGAAAAAGCGGCGTTTGATTTTGCTATTGCTGCCAGTTCTGTTCCAAATGCTGTTACTGATGAAGTGGCAGATGATCTCCGTAGGTATTGGGATGATGGAGAAATTGTAGAGATCCTAGGGGTTATTAGCTTGTTTGGTTACCTTAACCGTTGGAACGATTCCATGGGTACTCCGCTTGAAAATGAAGCACTAGATTCAGGAAAAACTTACCTTGAAAAGAATGGATGGAGTGCAGGCAAACATAGTTATTAATAGCACAAAGGGGATATGATTAATATGATTTTTAATAGTTAATACACACCCATATTGATTGGAATGTTCATCTTTCTATTTAATATTGAAACAAAATCTTATGTAAGAAAAAAAGTGATGAGCAGATAGAAAAGAAAACAATTTTATTATGTATACCTGCTTTAGCATTGCCGCAACTACTATTACTCCACTTTTGCAATCCCGATTCATAAGCCGGAGAATAAAATTTTTCAGGATTTTTCATTTAGAATTTTTAGTTTAGATAAATGAATGAGGATAAACATAAGCTTTCCATGAACTCAGGCCGGCTGGAGGCTTTGGGTGATGGCATCTTCAGCATAGCCATGACCATTCTTGTGCTGGAGTTAGTTCTGCCGGATGTAAAGGGAAATGGCTGGAAAGATTTTATCACTGCATTACACGAAACATGGTATGGCCTTCTTTGTTATGCTATAAGCTTTATTGTACTCGGAATAATGTGGTTCGGTCACCGGTTGATGTTTGAATATATCGGGAGAACTGACCGTTACTTTATTTTCTTAGGTGTATTATTTTATATGGTGGTATGCCTAGTTCCATTCAGCACACGCCTGTTAGCCAAAAATACATATGAATGGTATGCGATCATGGTGTATGGGGTAAATCTTTCCCTTTGCAATATCACTTTATATTGCCAATGGCTGTATGGAATCAGAAAAACTCATATGCTTCACAGGGAAATACCTGCAGAGCTGAAGAAGGAAGCACATCTGCAATTCTTGCTTTCGCCAGTTGTTTATGCAATTGCAATTGCTGTTTCTTTTTATATGCCATGGATAAGCATAGTTATTTTCCTTGTAACTCCTGTTCTTTATCTTATCCCCTCCAAAATTGACAAATACCTTCCTTAACATCTTATCAACACAATGTGAATTTGAAAGAAGTGGGGATGTTTTTGTATTTAACTTCGATATAAATTCTTACTCCCCATGCGAACAAAATCAAAGCACACCGTGGTAATCATCCCTAATGAAAAAAAATTGGAAGTGTCGTATTACACATCTGATCTGAAAATTAAAGAAAAAGAAAAAAAAGATTTTACCGATCTCATAATCCAGCTGCACGATTGTCATTCATCCATTAAAATACATAAAGCAAAGATCAAAGATCCTGTGCAGATGGAAGCCCTGGTACAAAAAACGGTCATCAATGCAAGAGGCCATCTTTGCGAATAAAAAAATATTAATGCCTGCTGTAGATCTCCAATCCAAAAAAGTTTAAAAAAATAAATTTCCTGCTGTGGGTTGATACAGATGTAAACAATTTTACTTTTGGATCCCGAGTTGATGATGCCCTTGTTGGTTTGAAACATTTAACCCTTTGACATAAAGTAGCTATCATAATCCATTCAGAAACTGGATGAATCTCATGA
>JBKJSJ010000056.1:0-4750 GCA_046595965.1 Ferruginibacter sp. | reverse complement strand
CTGGAAATTAAATATTCTTAATTACGGTTCTGCCGGGTTATCATGGTCTGCCGGGTATTATGTGCCAGACAGGGTACACAATGTCTATCTGCAAACGGCAGCAGAAACAGGCCTGGTAGGTGCAATGCTTTACATTTTATTTTGGGTACTCATTGCTATTGCCGGGTTTAAAGTTGTTATAAAACCAGCATCAGAAAACCAGCGCATTCTTGTTATTTTAATGCTGGCCGGCTTGGCGGCATTTGCCACAGACAGCATGTTTAGTTTTCCTACAGAAAGAATAGAACATACATTGTATGTGCTGTTAATGGCAGGAGTAATTGCAGGTAATTATATTGCCAATAATAAAAATGCTGCTACCGCTACCCGTTTACCAAAAATGATTTTAATTGGGTTCCTGTTTATAGCATTCATTAATTTTATGATGGGCATAAAAAAACATACTTTTGAAAAAAATCTTAAATATGCTATAGCCTACGATGGCGAAGGAAGATACCCGGAAGTGCAGGCTTATGCAGAAGCAGGCAAAAACAGTTGGGTAAATGTTGACCAACTGGGTCAATCGTTGGAAGCAAGAAGTGGCGTAGCTTTCAGGGCACAAAAAAATTATCCACTGGCATTGGAGAAAATGAATCTTGCAATGAAATATAATCCCAACAGTGCAATGGTATACAATAACCTGGGTACCATTTATACCGAAATGACCGAATTTAAAAAAGCCATTCCCTACTACGAAAAAGCATTGAAATTAACGCCCGATTTTGTGATTGTAAAAAAGAACCTGGCCTACAATTATTTCCAGGTGGGCAATTATAAGGGCACTGTAAAAACACTTGAAAATGTAAAAATAAACGATGATGAATTTTTGGTGAATTTATTAAAAGATGCACAAAGGCTTGCAGCGAATATGCCCTAAAAAAATTTTCTTATTTGTTCATGTAAAGAGCAAGGAATTTCATTATAACCTGCTGCTTAAATAAAAGCAAGATCGGAGGCATGGATAAAGCTGATGAGTGAGGCGGTGTTTTTTAATTTTAACTTTTTTAAAATATTGTGCCGGTGTACTTCCACGGTACGGGTTGCAATATTAAGAGCCGTTCCTATTTCTTTGGAAGAAAGCCCTTCTTTAATAAATTTAATAATTTCTATTTCCCTAAAAGATAGGTTTTTGATATCCTGTTTTTCCGGTTCGTCCTTCAGTTGCAGGTCAGATAATATGCTCCTTATTTCTGTACAAACATATACTTCTCCTTTCATTACTTCTTCTACTGCTTTAAGTACTTCTTCTTGCGATGAGTTTTTAGTAACATATGCCCTGGCACCCAGATGCAGCATTTTTTTTACGTAGGCAGGTTCGCTGTGCATAGATACTGCAATGATCCTGGTGCCGGGCGAATATTTCCTGATAACGGGTACCGCATCCATACCAGAAGCTTCATGCAGGTTTATATCCAACAAAAGAATATCCGGCCTTTTGATTTTGATCATTTCTATAGCTTCATCATAAGAACCGCTTTCACCAATTATTTCAAAGTCGCTATAGCCGGCAAATAAATTGACCCACATTTGCCTGATCAATTTGTGATCATCCACTACCGCTATAGTAATTTTTTTCATTTTATTTCTTTAACCTATGTTTTTACATTTCCATTTATGCAACTGAGTGCTAGAAATTTAAAAATAATTTATGTTCCGCTACAGCATTATTAAAAATGTGTTGCATTTTTAATAATGGAAAAGGATTTTTACAGTTATGAGAATGATGTTATATATTATTTTAATTATAACAAGGTAAAGCTTTTTTAATGAATGAAATCCTGCTTAAAATCATGTGCATTATTGATTTAAGTTACTATAAACAATTTTTATTTAATTATATTTCTGCCTTAAAAAAGTTGCCTGTACATTTGGTTCTTTCGGTAATCTGACCGGGCAAAAAATTTGTGCAGTTACTAAAGAAGTCATTGCACGAGGTTGTAGTGCAGCTAATATTCCTGCGTTGGTAAGCAATTTAGAACTGTCATACTGTACCGAAGCATCTTTTACTTCGATAACCTGAAATGCATTATGCCTCAGCAGGACAATGCAGTTTTAATAATTAAGTTACGTTTTAAATATTTAGAATGAAATCAATTTCGCTCACAAAACAACTTCTTTATACTCTTTAATTCCACATAATAAAAACCTGATAAGAATCATTTTTTACTATTGAATTTCGTTATACATTGTAACTAATTACTTGCCAAGAAAAATTACAATGTTTCTTGTTGCAGCCCATCCTGAAAAACTAACATCTAAAAATAAAATTTCTAGCAACTTTATTAATGTATTGAAATTATTAACGTAGGGAAAAAAGTATTGCATTCTATTTTTGCAATAGGTGAGTTAAAAGGATTGATGTGAGTTAACAGGATTGATAAAGGTGAGAAAAAAAGTTTGGTGGGGTGGGTTGCTGAGAAAAAGACTGAATAATTTAAAAACTAAAACAGGGAAGCCGAAAACTGCATTTTGAAAGAGTAGGCAAATTTATTTTAAACTCATATGAAACAAAAATTACTAAATCTAACTTTATTCGTTTTGACCGTTCCCATTTTATTTTCCAGTTGTGCAACAATTTTTGGAAAAAGTTCTTACCCGGTTTCAATCCGCACCACACCAACAGGGGCAAACGTAAGCGTTACTGATAAAAAGAGTAAAGAAGTTTACAAAGGCACAACCCCTGCAACTGTAACACTGAAATCCGGAGCAGGATTTTTCTCAAAAGCTGAATACCAGGTAAAACTTTCAGCCCCGGGATATGGCGAACAAATAATACCGGTGAATTATAAAATAGATGGTTGGTATTTTGGGAATATATTAATTGGTGGAGTTCTTGGGATGTTAATCATAGACCCTGCAACGGGTGCAATGTGGAAACTTAGTACACCCCCAATTGATGTAACACTTGCTAAATCAATTTCAGCTTTATCACTACCTGTACTTAAAATTATGGATATTAATGATGTTCCTGCAAACATGAAGAATAGTCTTGTGGAAATTAAATAAATTTTGTAATTATTTTTATTTGTTAGCCCGAATTCTTTTTGAGGTTTGGGCTAACTTTTTTTTGGTCTCATCTGGCCTGAGTGTTGACCAATACTGGTGGGGTAAAAAATTAATGGGCTTCAGGCCAGGTGCAAAACCAGTAGAAAGGTTGCCGTTTAATAATTATTTCTCACGCTGTATTAAGGTCTATATTACACTTTTTTTAGCGTCTCTAAACTCCTTATACTATGAAATATTTACTAACTCCTGTAATAATTTTTTAATTACTGCTTCAGTCTCAGCCCAGTTAAAAATTGTTAATAGCAGCAATGACTTAATCAAAAAATCAACGGAAATTATTGTATCAAAAAAAGGCAGCATCCCTTATGCAACTCAGTGAAGATCAAATAGCCATGTACAGATCGCTTAAGCAGAATAGCGATAATTCAATCGCCATGGAAGTACAGGATCTTATGGGTAAAATCTTTTTTCTGCCTTGGTAGGCCAAAGGTTTTGTTCTAATTCTGGAATGGTTATTTGACAATATTTTAAAACCATTGATGAATCAAAAGCCACATACATATACAGATTTAAAAGCTCTTTGTGTTTATTCTACTTAATCCTATTTTTTAAATTCAACTAAAGAAGTTTTAATATTTTTGATTTGAATAATTTATTGCACTGAATATTTATTTTTTTCGGGATATCTGCTCTCTGATTTTTACGACCCACAACTCACACATCCATCCTCCATCGTACACACGGCACCCTCTGCAATGCTTGGTACTACATCAGAAGCCGATTGGTTGTCGTCTATTTTTTGAATGACAGGTTCAATATCATTGCTCCCTTGTTTTTCCACCGTAAACTGCACGGCCTGTGTAGCTGCCTGCGAGCGCAGGTAATACATGCCTGTCTTTAATCCTTTTTTCCATGCATAAAAATGCATAGATGTCATCTTAGATGCAGTAGGACAGTCAACAAATAAATTTAGCGACTGGCTTTGGCAGATAAATGCTCCACGGTCTGCGGCCATATCAATGAGATTGCGTTGTTTTATTTCCCACACAGTTTTATACAACTCTTTTATAGCTGCCGGAATTTCTTCTATGTGCTGCACAGAGCCATTGGCAGCAATAATTTTATTTTTCATATTGTTGTTCCACAAACCAAGGCTCACCAAATCTTTTAGCAGGTGTTTGTTTACAATGATGAATTCGCCGCTCAATACTCTTCTTGTATAAATATTAGAAGTGTAGGGTTCAAAACATTCGTTGTTGCTGAATATTTGAGAAGTAGAAGCGGTAGGCATGGGTGCAAGCAACAAAGAATTTCTTACGCCATGTTTTATTACTTCGTTTTTTAATTCGTCCCACTGCCAGCGGTCGGATGGAGTAATGCCCCACATATCAAACTGAAAAATTCCCTTGCTCACCGGCGAGCCTGCGTAAGTTTCGTAAGGGCCCTGCTCTATGGCCAGGTCTTTACTGGCCGTCATGGCAGCAAAATAAATCGTTTCAAAAATATTTTTATTCAGCAGTTTGGCCAGTTCACTTTCAAAGGGAAGGCGTAGCAGAATAAAAGTATCTGCCAGGCCCTGCACACCAATTCCAATGGGGCGGTGGCGCAGGTTAGAGCGTTTGGCTTCTTCAATTGGGTAGTAGTTGTTGTCAATAATCTTATTCAGATTTTTGGCAGCCTGGTAAGTAACCTCGTATAATTTCTG
>JBKJSJ010000034.1:0-3492 GCA_046595965.1 Ferruginibacter sp. | reverse complement strand
TTATTATCCAGGTGCAGTGCTGGTAACCGGGCAGGATATTATTTTCTTTTGGGTAGCACGGATGATAATGGCGGGTATGGAATTTGAAAAGCAAATACCCTTTAAAGATGTCTATTTCACTGGCATGGTAAGAGATAAGTTGGGCAGAAAAATGAGTAAACAACTAGGTAACAGCCCCGATCTGCTGGAGTTAATTGACAAGTATGGCGCAGATGCCGTAAGGTTTGGAATAATGGTTTCTTCGCCTGCAGGAAATGATTTAATGTTTGATGAAAACAGCCTGGAACAGGGACGGTTTTTTAATAATAAAATGTGGAACGCCTTGAAGTTAGTGCAGAGTTGGAAGTTAAGGGTTGAGCATTTAACGACTTCCGACTCTGAACTACAGACTGAAAACTTTGCAACGCTTTGGTTTGAAAACAGGCTCCATGAAGTTCGAGCAGAAGTAGATGCGCTGATGAAACAATTTCGGCTGAGTGAAGCATTAAAAACAATTTACTCTTTAATATGGGATGATTTCTGCAGTTGGTATTTAGAGTGGGTGAAGCCCGGTTTTGAACAACCAATTGATGCAGCCGTTTATAAAAAGGCCATTGAATTTTTTACAGCGTTGATGCAGTTACTCCATCCTTACATGCCATTTGTAACAGAAGAAATTTATCATTTGCTGGAGGAAAGAAAGGATGATTTGTGTGTGAAACAATTTGAAAATATTTTTGCAGCAGATACGCAGATTTTAGGAAAAGCAACTTTGCTAAAAGATGTAATTACAGGCATACGGGATATTAGAAACAAACAACAGCTAAAACCAAAAGAAACAATTGTACTTTATATTGAAACTGAAAATGCTGCTGTGTACGATGGCATTACCGGCATTTTGGCCAAACAGGTAAATGCTAAATCTATTTCGTTTACCAACGGGCAAGTTGCAGGCTGCACAACATCCGTTATTGGAAAAGATAAATTTTATATTGAAACAGAATTACCGGTAAATATCGGTCAGCAAAAAGATGATTTGATTAAAGAACTTATTCACCTGAAAGGTTTTTTAATATCTGTAGAAAAGAAGCTTGGCAACGAAAAATTTGTACAAAATGCAAAGCCCGAAGTTTTATCCTTGGAACAAAAGAAAAAAGCAGATGCGGAAATGAAGATTAAGGTTATTGAAGAGAGTTTGGCCTTATTATAGCAAAAAAATATTTTGCCTCAAGTAGTATATAATTAAAATCAAAATTGTTTTTCATTCTTGTAATTAGTGACAGTCAAAACCCTGTTAAAGTACAATCCTGTGCAATTTTCTTTTGGTAGATTCGTTTTTTGAATTCATACAATAGCTTTATGAAACATATAAAATTATTTTTGTTTTTGGTATTGTTGGCAGCAGGCACACAATTACAGGCACAAACCAAACCTGTTACTAAATATAAAGTACCAAAACTTTACACACAGTTGGGTAGTTTAAGAGATTCTGTAAGCATCAGCGTAAGTGAAGCAGAAAATATCATTGGCCAGGCGCTTAAAATATTGGATGATAAAAAAGGTGTGTACACTGTTTCTTCTTACCAGTTCTTATACAGGAAAAGAGGGGTAACAGAAAACGAAGAAACTGGTAAGGTTAGCCCCATAACCAGCATCGTTTCCAGCCGTTTTAAAATAACGCCCCTCCCCGGCACCTGGATAAACCAGGTGAAAGAAACCGTAAAACCCGGCGAAGAATTATTTTTCTTTGATGTGATAGCCAAAGATGCACAGGGCAGGGTAATGTATGCGCCGGATTTGAAGATAATGGTGAAGTAAGACCTCACCCTCCTTCTCCCTCTCCATCAAATGGAGAGGGAGCGGCACTTCGCACAATAATCATCTTTATATCTACCACATCGGCTTTTGAATAAGATTCAACAAGGGACATAGTTGTTCAATTGAGTATCAAAGAAAAAATTGGAAGATTAAAATGACATGCTTTATTCTTAACCACTGCCCCTCTCTCACTTGCGGAGAGGGGAAAGGGGTGAGGGAGCGGCACTTCGCACAATAATCATCTTTATACTTCCACGTCGGCTTTTGAATAAGATTCAACACAGGGCATAGTTGTTAAATTAAGTACCAAAGAAAAAATTGGAAGATTAAATGCCCGGCTTTATTCCAAAGCACTTGCCCTCTCTCACTTGTGGAGAGGGGAAAGGGGTGAGGGTGTGAGGTACGTTTCCTTTATCACTCCCATTACAAACACACTCTGCACATTGCCCATATTTTCCTGCTGGCTCAGTTTGTTCACATGAAAATCGTAGTAGGCATTCATGTCTTTGCATAATACTTTCAGCATAAAATCAAATTCGCCGCTTATGCTGTAGCATTCTATTACCTCCTGCAATTCGTTTATGTTTTTAATAAATTTTACACCGGCAGTTTTACTATGTTCTTTTAGAGATACATAACAGATCACCATCAGGCTGCGGTCTATTTTGTTGTAGTCTAAAAGAGTGGCATATTGTTTTATCACCCCACTTTGTTCCAGGCGTTTAATGCGCTCATGCACCGGTGTGGTACTCAGGTGAATTTTTTCGCTGATCTCCTTTACAGTAATGCGGGCATTTTCCTGTAATAATTTTAATATGGCCAGGTCATTTTTATCCAGCGGTACAGAGCCAGTAGTTGTTTGTTCTTTTTGATCGGTTTTTTTCATCTTAATCAGGCTTAATATCCATTAAAAGTAAATTAAATAGGATAATCTCCCAATTTTAAATATTCACTTAGTATTTTATCCTGCATAATGTAGCTTTGTAGCTTAAATTAATTTATATGTCAACACTTACATCCAACGCCATCGATTTTAGCCTGGCGTACAAAGTAAAAGATATGAGCCTTGCTGCGTGGGGCCGTAAAGAAATTATGCTTGCCGAAGCAGAAATGCCCGGCCTTATGAGTCTTCGTACAGAGTACGGAGCAAGTCAACCATTAAAAGGTGCACGCATTGCAGGCTGCCTGCACATGACCATTCAAACGGCAGTGTTAATAGAAACTTTAATTGCATTGGGTGCAGAAGTTAAGTGGAGCTCTTGTAATATTTTTAGTACACAGGACCAGGCCGCTGCTGCCATTGCCGCAGAAGGTATTGGAGTGTATGCCTGGAAAGGGCAAACACAGGAGGAATCTGATTGGTGCATTGAGCAAACTTTGTTCTTTGGCAGCCAGGACCGTCCTTTAAATATGATCCTGGATGATGGGGGCGATCTGACCAATATGGTTTTTGATCAATACCCGGAACTGATTGCCGGCATCAAAGGTTTATCAGAAGAAACTACTACTGGTGTTCACCGTTTGTACGAAAGAATGGCCAATGGCACGTTACCTATTCCTGCCATTAATATAAATGACTCTGTTACCAAATCTAAATTTGACAACAAATACGGTTGCCAGGAAAGTTTGGTAGATTCTATCCGCCGTGCTACTGACGTAATGATGGCTGGTAAAGTAGCCGTTGTTGGTGGATAT
>JBKJSJ010000472.1:0-7035 GCA_046595965.1 Ferruginibacter sp. | reverse complement strand
CGCTATTAAAAAATAGATTGCAATTGTATTAAACAATAAAAAATAATTGTGAATCTTACTATAGTAGGGTCTCGTCATAAAAAAAAAGTATTGAAGTTTTACGCCGGCAAAATGCATAAAATGAGTAAAATTATGTGTTACATAATAAAAGAGTTTGTAAACAGGATTGCCAGTAGAAGTAAGATTTAATTTGGAAAAAGCAGTAGAAGTATCCGGCAGGTCGCATATTATGCTTTCCTGTTCAAAAGCCTGCGTAATACTCCAGTCTGGGATAGTAGAAAATATTGTATTGATAATATAAAAGGAAAATGTAAAAAGAACTATTGAAAAAAAACTAAGAATAATTTTCCATTTTTTATCAGCACAATAATATATATACACATAAATGCTTGCGGCAAAGAGAATTCCCAGTGGACGGGAAATAATTACAAAAAATAAAGCTATACCTATTATGAGAAGGTTTTTTATTCTATTGGGTTTATAACGCATCACTATAGAAAACAGAATAATTATCAAACTAAAAAAAGCGGACTCAGTATATAAAAAGACCACCCAGCTTTGATAGGGCAAAAAAATCAGGAGGTATATAATTATAAAAAAAGCGATTTGTGGTATTTTAAATATTTTTTTTAATTCATTATAAAAAAATAAATAGGCACCAATATTTAATAAGGATTGAATAATAAACGCACCTATTAAACCTATCTTAAGTTTAAGGGCAATTAAAATGATAAAAATGGTAATACAATAAAACCAGTATCGGGGTGCAGAAAAAGTGCCATTATTAATAAACCTTTCTGCTTCTGAAATATATTTTTCTGCTTCCAATGCCGTAACTATTCCAAATATTTTTAAATATACAATAGTACTAATCAACCAAAAAAATATGATAATTGATCGGCCGTATTTTGAAAGGATAGTTGAAAAAGAAACAGATCTCATGAATTGGTTTTGTGAAAATTAAAAATTTATTGAATCAATATCATTTCAGCATAATAGAATGTAAACTTTAATTCTATTCTTGTTTAAACACATCTTTTGTAAAAATTTTGTCCAATGCTTTTTAGCAGGTTTAACCAAATATGAATTCAGTTTGTGTAAAAGCTAAGAATAAAGTTGCTTAACTATTTAGAATATTCAATTGTATTGTGGTAATTGGTTAGTAGTGGCTAAATTAAATACTCCTGTTTATTAAAAGTCGTTTAACTCTTCAATTGCATAGTACGGTTTACATATTTTCCAATTATATCAAACTCTATGTTCACTTTACTATCTTTTAAAAGCTGATGGATATTTGTATGATTGAATGTATATGGAATAATGGCAACAGTAAAACTATTTTGGCCAACATTAAAAATTGTAAGGCTAATACCATTAAGAGCAATAGAACCTTTTTCAATAATAAGCCCTGCAAATTTCTCAGCTATTGTAAAAGAATATTCCCAACTTCCATCTTTTTCTATTAAATGTTTAGTGGTAGCAATGCAATCTACATGCCCCTGCACGATATGTCCATCAAGCCTTCCATTCAGCAGCATGCATCTTTCCAGGTTTACCAGGCTATCAATTTCCAGGGTGTCCAAAGTGGTTTTTTTTAAAGTTTCTGCAATGGCAGTTACTTTATGCATTTGCTCACTGATAGACTCTACAGTTAAGCAAACCCCATTATGGCTAATACTTTGGTCAACTTTAAGTTCTTTGGCAAGGGGGGATTCTATCCAAAAGCTAATATTGCTTCCATTTGCTTCAATTTTTTTTACCCAGCCGGTAGTTTCTATTATTCCTGTAAACATGTTGGCAAATTTCGGAAAATCTATGAAGAATTTATTTATTTCAGGAAATCTATTATATTTGCAGCCCTGTCTGATGATACGACAGAATTTTTTCACATAAAGGAGGTATATACAATGCTTATTATTGATTCTAAAGATTGCGAAAATATAGACAAGGCACTCAAAAAATACAAAAAAAAATTTGAGAAAAGCCGTGTTCTGTTGCAGTTAAGAGAAAGACAGGCTTTTATCAAGCCGTCTATCAGGCGCCGTACAGAAATGCTGAAAGCTGTTTACAAACAGCAATTGGAAGCTGGCAAATTTGATTAATCAAGTATTAAGTCAATAACATATTTACACTGATAACCGGTTATCTTTAACTTTGGTTATCAGTTTTTTTTATGTTCCAAACCACACAGTATTATATAAGTGATTTTCTTAATTACCTCCAGTATCAAAAAAGATATAGCAGGCATACAGTTATTTCTTATAAAAACGATCTCGAGGCATTTGATGAGTTTATAAGCCTTAACTATGGCTTGATTGTGCTTTCCGATATAAAGTCTGCATTCATTCGCACCTGGCTGGCCAGCCTTAAAGAAAATGGCAACACTTCCCGAACTATCAGCAGAAAAATCTCTACACTCAAATCTTTTTTTAAATACCATATTAAAAAGGAGGTGATAGATGCCAGTCCCATGTCTGTTATCAGTTCTCCTAAATCAGGTAAAAAGCTCCCGCAGTTTGTAGATAAAAAAGATATTGAAACATTATTTATGCATGTAGAATTTCCGGATACCTGGCAAGGGGGTACGGAGAAACTAATTTTGCAGTTATTTTACAATACCGGCATCAGGCAGGCTGAGCTCCTTCAGCTTCAAAATAATCATTTTGATGCCAGCAACTCTAACATTAAAGTTTTAGGAAAAGGAAATAAAGAAAGAATAATACCTGTAAGTGTAGAAATGGGCTTTTCAATTCGGGATTATATAAATAAGAAAACTGTCAAATTTTCAAAGTTAGATAGTAATTTTTTGTTTGTAAATGAAAAGGGAAAGAAATTATATGCCAGGAACGTTTACAATATTGTAAAAAAGTATCTTTCTTTAGTTACTACCATCAATAAAAAAAGCCCCCATATACTCCGGCATAGCTTTGCCACACATCTTACCAATAATGGGGCAGACTTAAATGCGGTGAAAGAATTACTGGGGCATAGCAGTTTGGCGGCCACACAGATTTATACTCACAATACTATAGAAAAGCTTAAAGATACATACCGTAAAGCGCATCCAAAGGCGTGAAAAAAAACTGATATATCTCAAAGTTTTATTTTGAAAACTACGTTTCATATACTAACTTCATTTTGTGAAGAAGGGGTATAAATCATGATTAACTCACATGAAGCCTATGCAAAAAAAATCTACCTAATTTTATTATTCTTTCACATTTAAAATTGAGTGTTATGAACGTAAACATCCAAACTGTGCATTTTGATGCAGACTCTAAATTATTAACCTATATAGAAAAAAAAGTAACTAAACTCACGCAGTTTCATGACCGGATAACTAAAGTAGATGTATACCTGAAGCTGGACAATATTGTGCACAACATAAAAGACAAAGTAGCAGAAATTAAGGTAATTATACCTCATCATGAATTTTTTGTTAAGCAATCTTCCAAGTCGTTTGAAGAAAGTTTTGATGAAGCAATGACTGCATTGATAACACAGATAAAAAGAAAAAAAGAAAAATTAGCAGCATAATTACTGAATATATTTTTTTAGCAAAACCTGTCGCAGAGCCGACAGGTTTTTTATTTTACAGGGCTAAAAAATTCTCTTTAAAAAAATCTTTTACAAAATTTTTGTATTAACCATTTTCACTTACCTTTGCCTTCCGAAAAAAAGGATGTAGTGTTATGCCTGATTTTCAGCCTAGTTCTTAAATGTTTCTTTGGTTAAAAAATGTTTCAAAAGTTTCAAAGGTTTAAAATCACCTGAAACCTCTTTAACTTTTTAAACCATTAAAACAATTCTTTGCCGAATTAGCTCAGTGGGTCGTAGATTTTCGCTTTAAGAAACGAAAAGCAAAAAATCAAGATCCCGAAGCATTTCGGGATCGAACAAATAAGCCGAAGTAGCTCAGTTGGTAGAGCAGCTGATTTGTAATCAGCAGGTCGCTGGTTCGACTCCAGTCTTCGGCTCTGGAATTTGGGCAGATGGCCGAGTGGTTAAAGGCGACAGACTGTAAATCTGTTCTCTCACGAGTACGTAGGTTCGAAACCTACTCTGCCCACGAAAAAATTTGCAAATATGCCTATGGGCAAATTTGCAAATTGATAATCTAAGTTCTTTGTTTGCACATTTGCTTATTTGCATATTTGCACATTGTTTTTAGCGGAAGTAGCTCATTTGGTAGAGCGGTAGCCTTCCAAGCTTCAGGTGGCCGGTTCGAGCCCGGTCTTCCGCTCAGGGTCTCTACAAAACCTTATAGGTTTTTTAAAACCTATAAGGTTTCTTAAGCCGTCGTAGCTCAGGGGTAGAGCACTTCCTTGGTAGGGAAGGGGTCGTGAGTTCGATTCTCACTGATGGCTCTAAATAATTAATAATTAATCAATTGATAATTATTAATTGTTGAATAATCAGGAGAGGCAAAAAATCAGAATTCTATGTAGCTGAACTTCAGTGAAGATGTTTAGTTCAAAAAGATAAAAGTCCACGGTTTACAGACTTAAAATGAAAACCATTTTTCAAAACAAATATTAAAATTAAAACAATGGCAAAAGAATCATTCAAGAGGGATAAGCCCCATCTTAACGTTGGTACTATCGGTCACGTAGATCATGGTAAAACAACACTTACAGCCGCTATAACCGATGTTTTGTCAAAAAGAGGTTTAGCGGAGAAAAAAAATTACGATGAAATTGATGGTGCACCTGAAGAAAAAGAAAGAGGTATCACAATTAATACAGCACACGTAGAATATGCTACTGAAGCACGTCACTATGCACACGTAGATTGTCCGGGTCACGCCGATTATGTGAAGAACATGATTACAGGTGCTGCACAAATGGATGGTGCTATCCTGGTAGTTGCGGCTACAGATGGTCCTATGCCACAAACTAAAGAGCACATTTTGCTGGCACGGCAGGTAGGTGTTCCTCAGATCGTTGTTTTTATGAACAAAGTAGATCTCGTAGATGATCCTGAATTATTAGAATTAGTAGAAATGGAAATTCGTGAGTTACTTACATCTTACGGTTTTGATGGCGATAATACTCCTATCATTCAGGGTTCTGCAACCGGTGCTTTAGCTGGTGATGATAAGTGGATTGCTAAAATAAACGAATTAATGGATGCTGTAGACAGCTACATTCCTTTACCTCCACGTCTGGTTGATTTACCATTCCTGATGAGTGTAGAGGATGTATTCTCTATCACTGGTCGTGGTACTGTGGCTACAGGTCGTATAGAAAGAGGTCGTATTAAAGTAGGTGAGCCAGTTGAAATTGTTGGCTTAATGGAAAAACCTTTGTCTTCTGTTTGCACAGGCGTTGAGATGTTCAAAAAATTATTAGACGAAGGTGAAGCCGGTGATAACGCAGGTCTTTTATTACGTGGTATTGAGAAAACTCAAATCCGTCGTGGTATGGTACTTTGCAAACCAGGTTCTATAACTCCGCATACAGAATTTAAAGGAGAGGTTTATGTATTAAGCAAAGAAGAAGGTGGTCGTCATACACCATTCTTTAATAAATACCGTCCTCAGTTTTATTTCCGTACGACTGACGTGACCGGTGAAGTTACCTTGAACGCAGGAACTGAAATGGTTATGCCTGGTGATAATACTAACTTAACGGTTAAATTGATTCAGCCAATTGCAATGGAAAAAGGTTTGAAATTTGCGATTCGTGAAGGTGGACGTACAGTTGGTGCTGGCCAGGTTACTGAGATTTTAAAATAAAATCCCCTAAATCTTCCTAAAGGGGACTTAAGCAAAAATTTACATAAATTTGCAAAGTACTTAAGCTCATGCTTGGGTACTTTGCTTTTTTAAATGTTCTTTAAATTATTACGAACTTCAAAAGTTCCCACTAGGGGATTTAGAGGTTTTTTCTTGCGGGCATGGTGCAACGGCTAGCATACGGGTCTCCAACACCCTTGATCTGGGTTCGAATCCTAGTGCCCGTGCTAATGAATCTGCAAATTTGCAAATGTGCAAATTTGCAATTGGAAATTCACTTTTTAATAGTTGCACTTTTGCACATTTGCAGACCTGCTCATTTATTTTACTTATGAACAAATTCACAACTTTTGTAAAAGAGTCTTACAAAGAAATGATGGAGAAAGTTAGTTGGCCTAAATGGGAACAACTACAACAATCTACAATGATTGTACTGGGAGCTACTATATTTATCACCGCTATTGTAGCACTGATGGATTTTGTAGCAAATGGATCTATGAAATTTATTTACTCTTTATTTAAGTAACAGCATGACGGAAGAAATAACAAAAACAGAAGCTGGTAAAGAAGAAAAAGAAACCAGGTGGTATGTACTTAGGGTGGTTAGTGGAAAAGAGCGCAAGATTAAAGAATATCTTGATAAAGATACCGTCCGCAATGGCTGGCAAAATATTATCAGGCAAATATTTTTACCCGTAGAAAAAGTATACAAAGTTCTGAACGGCAAGAAAGTTATGAGGGAAAGAAACTTTTACCCGGGATATATAATGATGGAAGTGGCTGATGGTAAATTAAGTGATGATATTATTCAGAGTGTAAGTAACATAAGTAATGTAATGCATTTTCTTACTGATGGCAAGGGCTCTAAAGGCAATATTATTTCGCTGCGAAAAGCTGAAGTAAATAAAATGCTCGGAAAGGTGGATGAAATGTCAGATATAGGAGGTGTTACAATGAGTGAGCCTTTCATTATTGGAGAAACGATCAAAATAATTGATGGTCCATTTAATGATTTTAATGGCGTAATTGAAGAAGTAAGTGACGAAAAGAAAAAACTAAAAGTGCAGGTTAAAATATTTGGCCGGGCTACACCAGTTGAGTTAAGTTATATGCAGGTAGAAAAATTGATATAATAATTTCAGTAAGAAAAAATTTATATGAAAAAAATAATTGCACTTTTTCCGGCCTTAATATTATCTATTATTTTAATAGCTCAGCCGCCAAAAGTACCAGCCGATAAAGGAACAACCTTTGGTGCTAAGCTAACAGAGGGAGCTGCAGTGCCTGTAGATTTACTT
>JBKJSJ010000030.1:0-5991 GCA_046595965.1 Ferruginibacter sp. | reverse complement strand
CGTTGTTTATAAATTTCGTCAAGTAAAGCTGCATAAGAACCAAAGGAATTAATGGGGGGCAGGTTAGCACCCAAACCAAAAATATCTGAAGCTGCAGTTTTTGTAATTACCTGGTTTAAGAATATTTTACTGTTGGTACTATCGTTTGCACGGGCATAACATTCTGCCTTAATCAAAGTAATTTCTCCTGGCAAATAAACAGGAAATGCTGCGCCTGCAGCATTTGCAAATCCATTTATTCTATAACGTGGAAGTGCAAGGCTGTTAATGCTGGTATAAAAAGGAATTCTTCCATCCGTTAACACCGGAGCTAATGTCGGTATTAATCCTAAAGTGGAATCCTTTACCTGCACCACATTATTGGTAGAAGTAGCTGTTTCAAAAATTGGATTTAATGTAAGTGCATCAAAATTGAAAGTTGATTTTTTTGTAAGATCCACCAGGTTAGCTGCAGCCAATGCCTGTGCATATAAACCTGCATACAAAGAATATCTTGCTTTTAATGCAAGGAGTGTATTACTCACATTAATTCCTGCAGGTACATTGGCTGTAAAGGATGTACTTATAGGATTAGCAGTAATGGCAGCCATTGCATCATCCAGAACAGTTATAGCTTTTTTAAATCCATCAACCCTATCTATAAAGGTTACATTAATGCCTATTGCGGCGGGAATTTTTTCCCAGAACTGCGCCATATCTGCCAGCGACATAGCTTTAAAAATACTGGCATAAGCAATTAAACCGCTTGCATAATTCTTATCCGTTAAATTACCGGCATTGGTAAGTACCAGGTCAGCATCATAAATTGCTTTATTGCAGGTTGACCAAAATTGAATGAGCATAGCATTATTACCATCCACAGTTGTGCCGCCTGCAGCCAATTGCACTTCGGGTTGATTACCGGTGTTTACTACTATCAGTTCATTGGTTGTTAATCCATTTATGGTTACCAGGTTATATAAAGTACTTCCTCTGCCAAAAGTATATACTCTTTGCAAACCTACTGCCACAGCAGCTAATCCACGGGGAGTAGTTAGCGCTTGCACTTCATTTGCCCGGGAAGGATCTATATAATCTTTTTTACAAGCTGTTTGTAAAAAAGTAACAGCCAGCAATAAAGTTGTGGTTACTATTTTTATTTTTATATTTTTCATAATTAATTTTTTAATGGTTTAGAATTTTGCTGAAATCCCGACGCTGAATGTTTTTGGAATAGGAACAGAACCAAAATCAATTCCACGGAGTATAGTACTTTGCCCTCCGGAATTTACTTCCGGGTCGTAACCTTTATAATTATCCCAGCTCACTAAATTTCTGCCGGTAAGACTTGCAGTAATATCTTTAAACATTTTTACTTTTCCAAAAGAGTAGCTCAAAGAAATTTCTCTAAGTTTTACAAAAGAGCCATCATCAATTCTCCACTCTTCTATGCTTGCATAAAAACTACTTATGTATCCTCTTGGGTAAACACCTGTTTGTTCTTTTTCTGCTTCTTTACCATTTCCCACACCTTGTCTCGTTCTCCAATCTGCATTAAAAACATCTACCCCTTTTACTGCATCTAGCTGAAATCTTAAACTGGCTTTTTTATAAGAAATTTCATTTACCAAAGTAGTCGTATAATCCGGGTTTGGATCTCCAATTATTTTACGAATCAATGGTCTGGTGGTTATTGGCAAACCGGTAACAGGATCCCTTTGCACTGTATAAGTAATCGGGCCTGTTTGGGTGCCTCTTTCTCCCTGGGGATAGCCAAGCGAATTTTTTAATAAGTTTCCGTTAGCATCCCTTGCAAAAATTGCCCCATAAAAAACACCAATGGGTTGCCCTTCTATTATAGCAACCGGGGCTCCCTGGTTAGTACTTAACAGGGTTAATGCCTGGGTAATATTTACTGCTTTATTTCTATTATGATTATATATTCCGGTGATGGTCCAGTTTAAATTTTTAGTTTGAAGGGGTTTGCCTGTGAGCATTAATTCAAATCCTTTATTCTCCAGGCTGCCAAAATTATTTAGGTAACTGCTAAAGCCGGTTGTGGGAGCAATGAAGCGGTTGATTAATAAATCATCTACTTTTTTCTTATAAATATTTGCCTGGAAACTTACACGACTATCTAAAAATCCAAGCTCAACACCAAACTCCAGTTCCCGCTGCCGCTCTGGTTTTACCAGTGGGTTGGCCAGTGTAGTATTGGATACCAAGGAGGATCTGCTTACGAATGAATTACCACTATATGAATTAAATCTTGAATAAGCCCCAATGCCTGTAAGATTCCCACTTTCGCCATAGGCTACCCGAAGTTTTGCAAAATTCCAGTATTTGCTCAGAGCCATGGTTTTCCAAAATTCATGTTCGCTTATCACATAACTTCCGCTGGCTTTAGCATACACCTGGTTGCGCTGGCTTTTGTCATACACGGATGAACCATCTACCCTTACTGCACCACTTACAAAAAAGAGATTTTTAAATTTAAAATTTTGTTGAACATAGTATCCTGACACAGAGATTTCACTTTTTTCATCAGCACCAGGCAAAAAGGTGGTAGCCGCATTGGCAGTCTCGATAAATGGTGCCAACCCTCTGCCCTGCAGTAACACATAATTGTTTTTCTCATATTGAACAGAATAACCAACCTGTGTGGTAGATCCAATATCATCAGAAATATTAAACTGGTAAGTTCCATTTATTTCATTGTTTACCTGGAAAAAATTATTAGCTGCAGAGCTGGCATAGCCATTCCTTGTGGCATCTAAAGTAGGACCACCACCAAAAAAACCATCACTAACATTGTAAGCAAATGGTGGAATAAATGTTTGTCCCCTTTGTGCATACTGATCTATACCCAAAGTATAATCTATCGTAAGTCCTTTAAATGGTCGCATCTTTAATCCTATACCGGCAATCAACCTGTTGGTTTCCTGTTGCTGTTTTATATCTTCAATAACAGAAACCGGGTTTACCCTTCCTCTTTCGCCCAGTGCCTTTATATTACCTAAAACATCTCTTGTGAAGAGATCATGAAAATTGCCAATTATATTAATGGAATTTAAAGGGGAAAAGAAAGAATTGCCATCTGGTTTTTCATTGCTAAGGCTGTTTACATAATTAAGACCAATATTAAAATTCACTTTATCGCCAATTGCCTGATCTAAATTTACCCTGAAACTATATCTTCTAAAATCAGTGTTTTTAATAATGCCTTCGTTTTTAAAATAAGAACCCGAAGCATAATATTTTGTTTTGTCTTTTCCCCCCGCAATAGAAACGGTATTATCTGTTCCTACTGCATTTTGAAAAATATAATCATTATAATCATAACGCTTTACTGGAGTAATAGTAGTAATCAATGGAGTTAAAATATCCTGTGTTTGAGCACCCACGCCATCAGTAGGGCCTCCAAATTTTGTTGGTGATTGATTTACTTCTACACTTTTACGGAGTTTACTAAACATTACACTGGAAGTAAAACTTATAACCGGAGCGCCTGCGCTTCCTCTTTTTGTAAATATCTGTACTACTCCGGCATTGGCCCTGGAACCATAAATAGCAGCGGCAGCAGCTCCATTCAGCACTTCTATTCTTTCAATATCTGCAGGATTAATATCTGCCAACCTGTTTTGACCGATAGTTCCTACAAAATTTTGTCCATCGTAGTTGCCACTTGTATTGGTAACCCTGTTTGTGCCATTGTTTACAATAACACCGTCAATAATATACAATGGTTCGCTGCTACTGGAAATAGAACTGATTCCTCTCAACCTAACCGATATACCTCCGGATGGATCGCCGCTGTTTTGTGTAATTTGTGCTCCTGCAGTTTTTCCCTGCAATGCAGCCAATACATTACCCGTAGCACCTTTTGTTAGCTGATCTGCTTTTACAGTACTGATATAACTCCCCAATTGTTTTTTGGTAGTACCTACAGATGTACCCGTTACAATTACTTCATCCAATCCCAGAGGATCTGCAACTAATTGTGCATTTAAATTATACTCTCCCAATGCTGTTACCGTTACTATCAGCTCAGTGCTTTTATAACCAACGGCACTAAAAAGAATAGTACGTTTACCAGCTTTTAAATTGGAAATAAGCTGATAAGATCCATCTGCATTTGTAGATGTTCCGGCATTATCATTTTTAACCGTTACTGAAACGAATGCCATTCCATCTCCCTTTTCATTAGTTACCTTACCCGATATTTTTACCTGCGCAAAAGAAGCGGCAGAAAAAAACATCAGTAATAAAAAAATGCCAGGCCGCATTAGGGTGCCTAACTTTTTGTACATGTAATTCCTCATGTTGTAGTTTTTAATTTTGAAAAAATATTTAACCAATTATAAAATCTGCAGGCCGGTTTTTTTATAAGCTTTTAAAAGGGGCGAACTGTCTTCCAACTCTGTAATTAAAATATTAATTTCACTAATGTCACAAACTTTTATGCGCTGGGTTGTATTTATTTTTTCTGATATGGAGAGTGCAACAACTTTTGCAGAAGATTCAATCATGGCTTTTTTTAATTGAACTACTTCCCAGTCGTTATCTGTTATGCCATGATTTAGATGCAGGGCATTAATACCCAAAAAACAGAGGTCGGCTTTTATTTGTTTAATTTTTGCTATGGCTTCTCCACCCACTGTTATTTGCGAACTTTTAAGCACCTTATCACCAATAAAAATTATTTCTATATTGGGGTGATGCGTGTATTCGATGGCAGCCTGCAAACTGCCGGTAATAAAAGTAGCCCGCAAACTTTCGGGCAATGCTTTTGCCATTTCTGTAATGGTAGTACCGCCACTTGTGAGCACAAACATGCCATCTTTAATGAGTGAGGCTGCTTTTTGTGCTATGCGTTTTTTACTTTCTATTGCATATACTTTTGAAGAATTAAAGGAACTGGAGAAAGATTTGGAAAGGGCACCACCATGAACTTTAATGAGTTTGCCAAAGTCTGATAACTCCTGCAAATCTCTGCGGATAGTGTCTTCAGATACATTTATACCCTGGCTAAGATCGCTGCTCAATACCCGGTTGTGCAGATTAACTTTGTGCAATATAAATGCCTGACGTTCTTTTTTAAGCATTGTAAGTTTTGGTGATAATTTGACTCTAAGATATTATTTTTTTTTAATGTTGCACATAAATGCAGGAATTTTTATTTAAGTCTGCAAAAAACAGCAAAAAGGTTCTAATATTTTTACTAATTTGCTCTTAACAGTTTCACCATATGAATATAAATATCACCCGGCTTGCCGGCATTACAGAAAAAAAAGTAAAAACAATTATTGGGTTAATGAGCGGTACTTCACTGGATGGACTGGATATTGCTTTGTGCAAAATAGTAGGTAATGGAAAAAATACAAGCCTCACACTTAGCCAGTTTACTACAGTACCCTATGAGGATGATTTTAAAAATGAAGTAAGAAGTATTTTTTCTAAAGAAGAAATTAACCTACCCAGGCTATGCCTGCTGAATGAATGGATTGGAAAACAACATGCTGCAATGATCAATGAATGTTTACAGCAATGGAAAATGAATGCATCGGAGATAGATTTAGTTGCCAGCCATGGGCAAACTATTTATCATGCACCCTTATCGCTGCATGGGTTAAAAAAATATGGTAATGGTACTTTGCAAATTGGGGATGGAGATCAAATTGCGGTAAACACAGGTATTATTACCATTAGCGATTTCAGGCAAAAACATATTGCAGCCGGTGGCGAAGGTGCTCCCCTGGCTGCTTATGGAGATTACCTGTTATTTAAGGAAGCAGACAACGATATTATTTTATTAAACATTGGTGGCATAGCCAATTTTACTTTTTTACCTGCCAATGCAGGGGATGGCACTATGTTTAGTTCCGATACCGGCCCTGGCAATACCATGATGGATACATGGATGCAGCAAAATTTTGCAGGTGAATTTTATGACAAAGATGCAGCAGTGGCAAAAGAAGGAAAAGTTAATGAACCTCTCTTAAAAAGTTTGCT
>JBKJSJ010000486.1:0-3747 GCA_046595965.1 Ferruginibacter sp. | reverse complement strand
GTAAGCATGCAGCGATGCTACCGAACAAATATTAAAAATATGGCCATCGTTTTTTTCTATCATAGCTGGCAAAAGCAGGCGGGTAAGATGATATGCACTGAAAAAATTGGTATTCATCATTTGTTCCATATTGCCGTCTGGTTCATCCCAAACATTGCCCGGTAGGTAGGTGCCTGCATTGTTTACCAATATGCCGGGTACTCCCTGTTGCAGGCACCATTTACCAAATGAAACCAGCTCATTTTTTATGGCCAGGTCTGCAGCAAAAGTTTTAATGCTGGCAGCACTATATTTTTTACGCAGTTCTTCTCCCGCCAGCAGTAAATTAATTTCATTTCTTGCACAAAGCAAAATAGTATGGCCCTCTGCCGCAAATTTTTCAGCAATAGCTTTTCCTATTCCCCGGCTGGCACCGGTAACGATCACTGTTTTTTCTGCAGCAAAAAATGTTTCATTTTCCATATTTAAAAAGACTTAATGTAATTTGCAAGTTTAAATCATTTATCGCATAAAGTTTTTTTACATCATACTGTTATGAATAAATACCAACATCTTTTTTTCGACCTGGATCATACGCTTTGGGATTTTGACAAAAATGCCAAAACCACCCTCACCCAAATTTACGGGCAGTTTGGCCTGGATATAAAAGTAAAAGCAGCCTTTGATGATTTTTATGTGCAGTATCTTTTTCACAACCAGGTGCTTTGGGACCGGTATAACAAAGGCTTTATAAGTGCCGATGACCTTAAATGGAAACGCATGTGGCGCACCCTGCTCGATTTTAAAATTGCAGATGAACCCCTGGCAAAAAATATCAGTGGAAAATTTTTGGAAATACTACCCACACAAAAAGAAGTTTTCCCCCATACTTTTGAATTATTGGATTATCTGAAAGAAAAAAAATATGCCCTTCACCTTATAACCAACGGTTTTGAAAAAACTCAGTGGAGTAAACTGCAGCATAGCGGGCTGGATAAATATTTTACCCATGTAATTACATCCGAAGCCAGCAACAGCCTGAAACCTAAAAAAGAAATTTTTGATTTTGCAATGAATAGGGCAGGTGCAACCTTAAAAAACAGCATTATGATAGGCGATAACCTGGATGCCGATATTCTGGGGGCTATGAATGCAGGAATGGACAGTATTTTTGTAAATCATATTAATGCCATTACTGAAATAAAACCAACTTTTACGGTTACTCATTTAAGAGAGCTGGAAGAAATATTTTAAAAACGATTTTTAATGTAGTGGGGCAATTTTATTGGGGGCGAGTCTCCCCGTAAGTATGACGAAACAAAAAAAAGCCCCCGATAAAATCTGGGGCTCAATAAGTTTTTAGAAAAGCAATTACAACTTTACAGTTTTATCAGCCTTGTCTTTGTTGCAAGCCTTTTTATCTGCACTGGCATCTTTAGAGCAGCAGGATTTTCCTTTTGCACATTTTTTCTTTTTGCCTTTATCGTCATGGCTTGCAAATGCAACACCCGCAACCATTAAAGCAGCGGTAGCTAAAAGAAATACTTTTTTCATTATAATTTGTTTTTGGTTTTTAAAAAATGATGAACGTAAAAATAAGGGGAAAATTATCAATTCATAATTCTTGCCTGTTAAATCTTATGAACGGTTTTTTTAATAAACCCGACGGAAGCTTTCAGCCCTGTTGGCGGTTAACGAAGTTCATCACAGTGTTGCAATCACAGTTACCCCACCCTGTACTACTTCATTCAACTGAACATTTAATTTAGTACCTAGGGGCAATAACAAATCTACCCTGCTGCCAAATTTAATAAAACCCATCTCCTGCCCCTGCTGCACCTGCTGGCCTGGTTCCAGGTAGTTTACAATGCGCCGGGCCACAGCCCCGGCTATTTGTTTTATAAGTACTTCGGTATTTTCATTTTTTATCACTACACTGTGTCGTTCGTTTTCTGTAGATGATTTAGGATTCCAGGCCACCAGGAATTTGCCTTTGTGGTATTTACTATAGAGCACTTTTCCACTCATTGGGTTTCGGTTTACATGCACATTTAGCGGGCTCATAAATACAGAAACCTGCAGGCGTGTGTCTTTAAAATATTCTTCATCTGTTGTTTCTTCTATCACCACTACTTTGCCATCGGCAGGTGCTATAATGCAATTATCTTTTATGGTTAAACTGCGTGCAGGAATGCGGAAAAATGATACAATAAAAAGTAGAAATGCCAGGCTGATAACGAAAAAAAAGATGCAAAGCCATAGGAACGATGTTCCCAATAACCAGAATAGCAGGATATTTAAAACACAAAAAAACATGGTGGCAACAGCAATAGATTTGTAGCCCTCTCTATGTATAGTCATCAGTAAAAAATTGAGGAGCAAATGTAAGTAAAAAACTACCCCATAGTTTTTCCAAACCAATATAGATACCAGTACTCAAAAAAGAATTTTGTTTTAAAATGGGTTTCTTTATCATTTTAAAAAAAATAATCTGCTATTAAAATCGGGTGCGTTCTTTAATTCATTTCTGTGCAATGTATATTTGCAGCCATGCAATTCTCCCAGGTCATTGGCCAAAAAGCTATTAAAGAACATTTGGTACACATGGTACAGCACAACAGGCTAAGCCATGCACTTTTGTTTCTGGGTAAGGAAGGTAGCGGAGCCTTATCGCTGGCCCGGGCCATGGCACAGTTTACGGTTTGCGACAGAGTGAATGGGAAGATAAAGCCAATAATCAATAGACAAAAAGCAACGGAGACATCGCTTTTTGGCGAAACAGAAGCAACCATACAATCCCAGCCAGTAACAAATGAACTGGAAGCCAGCAACGATTCCTGTGGCGAATGTCCTTCCTGCATTAAAGCCAGCAAATTAATTCACCCCGATATACATTTTTCTTATCCCGTTATACCAAGGAAGCCGGGAGATAAACCTATTAGTACCGACTATGTAACCGAGTGGCGGGAGTTCCTGGATAAACAGCCTTATGGCAACAGTTACGACTGGCTGCAGTTTATAGATGCAGAAAATAAACAAGGCAATATAACTGCACTGGAATGCATCGATATTACCCGGAAAATGAGCCTCAAGAGTTTTGAAGTCGGGTATAAAATTCTTATCATGTGGATGCCCGAACTACTCGGCAAGGAAGGTAACAAACTCCTAAAACTAATAGAAGAACCACCACCCAATAGTCTTTTTATACTGGTGGCCGAAAACGATGCATTTGTGTTACCTACCATACTTAGCCGCACACAGTTAATAAAAATTCCACCGCTAAGCAGCCTCGATATTGAATCAGCCCTGGAATTGAGAGAAGGTTTGCCAATGAATAAAGCGGAGCAGATCGCTGCCATAAGTAATGGCAATTACCACGAAGCCCTGCAGCAACTGGCACATGCCGACGATGATTGGGAAGTACAACTGAGAGACTGGCTCAATACCATTATTAAAACAGGGCCTGCCGCACAAATAAAATGGATTGATGAGATAAGCAAGACAGGCCGGGAAAAACAAAAACAGTTTTTAATGTATTTTATTCACCTGCTTGAAACGGCCATAAAAATGAGATTGGTAGAAACAAACGGGCAGCAGCAAACCGGTAGTCTCATAGATTTTGCACTACGATTTAATAAACTTTGCAGCATTGAGCAGCAGGAAGCCATTGCAAACGAACTGGACCAGGCTATTTATTTTATAGAGCGAAATGCCAACGCTAAAATGCTGTTTCATGCCCTCACTATTAAGTTGTATCATATTATTAGT
>JBKJSJ010000477.1:0-6338 GCA_046595965.1 Ferruginibacter sp. | reverse complement strand
GCAACTGATGATTTACAATAAAGTTTTGGCCCAACGAAACAGCCTGCTCAAACAGTTTGCAGATAAAGGAACTACGGATGAAGTGCTATTACAAATCATCAACCAACAACTGATTGGCCCCGGCAATTATGTATTTGACAAAAGAAAAAATTTTACACAGGAACTTATTCCGCTGGTGAATAATTTTTATAATCAAATTGCAGAAAACGATGAACAGGTGCGCATTGTATATGAAAGTAAATTACTGAATCAAAACTTTGAGGAACTGCTGGTAAAAAACCGGGACAGGGATGCTTACCTTCAACGAACCAATGCAGGCCCGCATAAGGATGACCTGATGTTTGAACTGAATGGACAGCCTTTTAAAGCCATCGCATCACAGGGGCAGCGCAAGAGCCTGTTGTTTGCATTAAAATTGGCAGAGTACGAAATTATTAAATTGCACAAAGGATTTGCACCCCTCCTGTTGCTCGATGATGTGTTTGAAAAATTAGATGAAAACAGGATGAAGAATTTATTACAATGGGTATGCAATGAAAACCAGGGACAGGTGTTTATTACCGATACCCACAAGGAACGCCTGCAATATGCTTTTGACCAGTTAAATGTGCAAGGCCAAATTATTGAATTGTAAAACGCAAACCTCCTAAACTAATAAACCAATAAACCAGTAAACGATTAATACCTTTACACAATGGGAGAAATTTCTTTACAGGATGCCATGAAGCAGTTTTTAAAAAACAGCAAATTCAAAACTTACATACAAGCTATACAAATAGAAGAAGCCTGGGAACAGATCATGGGAAAAACAGTAGCTAAATACACCGATAAAATTCAGATCATCGGCACAACTCTTTTTATTTCTACTTCTGTGGCACCTTTAAAAAACGAACTGCTTTATCAAAAAGATATTATTCTTAAAAGAGTAAATGAGGCACTTGGGGAGATGACGATTAAGGAGGTGGTAATTAAATAAAATAAAGAATGTCATTTGTCAATAGTCAATAGGCAATAGAAAGCTATAATTCATCTATTGTCTGTAGTCTGCCCTCATTGATCTATATTCTTCAGCGGCTTCAAAGTATATCCTTCTTTCTTCAACAATTCTATCAATCCTTTTTTGCCTACCAGGTGGCCTGCTCCCACGGCGATAAAAACATTTTTTTTCGGTAGGATATTTTTTAACTGTGCTACCCAGTTTATATTTCTTTTATCTAACAAAATTTCAAGTCCATCTTTTAATCCAAATTCTGGTTTAGAAAATAAAGATTCAATGCGGTCTAACTGCTGCGATTGATATACCAGCATCATAGTATCTAAATACATCCGGTAATTTTTTAAGCTGTCTATGGTATTGTAAAGGCTTCTGGCCTGTTCGCTGTAGGGGATGCTATCAAAAACAGAAGCCTGGAAGGCGATGGTTTCAAAACCTTTTACTTCTTTTTTTTCTGAGGCAGCTATTTTCAGCAACTCCTGTTCTACTCCACTCATATTTTTGCAGGGCATCATTTTTGGATAAAGAAATGCTTCTAAAAAGGAGGGTTTCATTTTTTGTAAAGAAGCTAATGACATTTTTAAAGAATCCTTAAAGAAAACCTGCAGCTTATTATATTCTGTTTCAGAATAAAGATCTTTAAGCGATTGCCCGTTTTTCATATTCATAAAAAACAAAGCACCTAATGTATTGGCAGGATCATCCAGGTCCATTTCAAAATATATTTCTTTAGTATCTTTTAGTGCAGCCTGCAGGCCACTGCTAAAATGAATATCTTCTTTGCACATGAGATGAAAAGTACCAAAAAGATAGCTGGGCTTTTTTAAATCTTTACCGGATATTTCCCAGAGCAAAGTATTGTTATTTTTATTTGTTTCCAACTTAAGGGCTGGCTGCGATTGGCAGCATTGAAATAATACAAGGAGTGGAAAAAAAAGGAAAGTTTTCATAAAAGTATTTTAGAGTAATAAAAATATACTTTTTTTACTAATTTTTTTGATTAATACTGTAAAGATCAGTATAGTTTAAACTGTATAAGGCGAATAACCGGAGAGCACTGACTTGTTTATAAAGTGGAAGATAAAAAAGGAGTCAATCAAAATGTTATATAGTTCAATGCAGGTTTCATTGTGATAATTGCTATTATAGAGTTAGGCAAACCATCCGTTAATAAAAACCTTCTACCCCACCCCATACAAACTACCACCCTTTTCAAACAACTTATCTATACTTTTTTCTACAGCGGCATTCTTAATCAGTGGCGGAGCATGATGTGGTTTTATCCTTGCATCCATTAGCAGCGGGCCATTGCAGCCCCAGTGTTTGTTTTTTGTAAAGGAATCAATACCATACATATCATGGGATGGATTGGATCTTGTAAAAGCAACCCATAAAAAATTCTTCAATGTTTCACTTACAAATTTTGCATCGTCTGCTATAATGATTATTGGGATATTTTGCAAAGAAGGCAGATTATTTTTAAGTTGTTCATCTAATGCTTTCATTTCAGCATGAGCAATATCGTAGCTTTTAAATGCATCCGTTTGCAGCACCAGCACTCCCGGCATTACCATTTTAGCATTTACAAAACCATTTAATTCTTTTAAAAACTGCGGCGGTTCTGTTGCCAGTTCCCTGGTTATTTCTCCATAAGCAGCCAACACTACTTTGCTGCCGGTGTTTAAGCCGGTGCCGGAATAATCGAGGGTATCAATGCTGGTATTGGTATAAAAATGTACGTCACGCTGCAGGTTTATTCTTTGCAGAATAAACTGCAGGTAATCTTCAATATGATGCGTGCTTAATTTATTGGAATCATCAGCCGTAATAAATAAAAATTTGGCCAGGCTCAACTGGCCGGTGCCCAGTATATGATTGGCAATAGTGAGTAACTCTGATGGTTGTTTTGCAGGAGCGTATGGAGTATAACGTTCGCTGCCGATGGCTAAAAGTAAAGGGTGTACCCCTGCAGCATCTACCGCATGCACTTCTTTTAATCCCGGTATTTCCTGTTGCAATGCACTCCCCGTAATTTCATGAATGAGCTGGCCAAAACTGGTATCTTCCTGTGGTGGCCTGCCTACAACCGTAAAGGGCCAGATAGCATTTTTCTTTGCATAAACTTTATGCACCCTCATCAATGGAAAATTGTGTTGCAGACTATAATATCCGAGATGATCTCCAAAGGGGCCTTCTGGTTTATTTTCGCCGGCAAATACTTCACCGGTAATAACAAAATCTGCATCGGTGCTTACACAAAAACCATCTTCGTATACATATCGAAATCTTCTGCCTCCCAACACACCTGCAAAAGTCATTTCGCTGATGCCCTCGGGCAATGGCATTACTGCTGCCACAGAATGTGCCGGAGGCCCGCCCACAAAGATGCTCACTTTTAACGGCTGCCCTTTTTTATTAGCCTTAGTTTGATGTACACCAATGCCCCTGTGCAACTGGTAATGCAATCCTATTTCTTTATTAAGCGTGTATTCGTTACCGTTTAACTGTATGCGGTACATTCCAAGGTTAGCATTCATGATGCCGGGTTTATCTGCATCTTCGCTATATACCTGTGGCAATGTAACAAAAGCACCGCCATCCATGGGCCAATGCTGAATGAGCGGACAATCTGCAATGCTGATATTATTTTCTAAAACAGGTTTTGATAAAGGATTTTTTAGCGGAAATGCTTTGAGTGCAGCAAGTCCTGCATTCATATTTTGAAGAGGATTTTTGAGCGCCTGCAGAGGATTGCTCTTGAGGTCAATTAATTGCTGCACTAATTTTAAAGTGTCTCTAAAAATAAAACGGCTGCGCTCCAGGGTTCCAAAAATATTAGAAGCTGCCCGGTATTTAGTTCCTTTTACATTTTCAAATAATAAGGCAGGGCCACCCGCTTCGTGTACCCTTAAATGTATGGCAGCCATTTGCAGAGTAGGATTGGTTTCTTCTTTTATTCTAAGCAATTGCCCGTTCTTTTCCAGATCGAGCAGGCATTCTTCCATTGTACTATACGCCATTATTTTTATTTACGGTGTAAATGTAAAACAGAAATGATTGCAGTTGGTTTAAATAAGTAGAAGTATCTGAGGAACAATTAAAATCCATGCCCAGGAGGAGGAGGTGGCCGCATCATATTCATATTACCACCGCTGGCAGCTTTGCCATTAAATTTATTTAGCCTAAGCACAACAGTTGCCATAAAGTATCTGCCCAGTTTATTGATGCGGGTATCTGTAATTGTATTGGCAGTTACATTCCTGCTGATATTAATATTTTCATTCAGCAGATCTACGGCCTGTAGTTTTAATGAAACATTTTTCTTTTTAAACAATTGTTTTTCAGCCGTAGCATTTACAATAAATGGATTGGTATTTACATTGTCTGCATAACCATTGTAAATAGTTTTGTCCAGATCGTAATTAAAAATCCAGCCCTTGGGAAAGTATATTCTTGAGTTGTGAGAAAGGGTCCATGCCTGTGTGTTTGAGTTCAATTGTTTTTGAAGAGAATAGCTGCTGTTGTTGATGCTAAAATTTATAGAAACAGTGGACTCAAGCCATTTTTTTAATTTGTAATCCATGGCCACTCTTTGGCCGAGCAACCAGTTTTTGCCACGGTTTTTTTCATTGCTGAAATAAGAAATATTATTGTTGTAAGTAATATTGCCCCCTGTATTAAAAACATATTTCCTGTTTTGAAATGGTTTTGAAATATTGTAAAATGCCGAGATAGTATAAAACCCATTACTGTTCAGATACCTGGTTTGCTGCACTCCGGGGCCTACCAGAACAGTATTGTTTACAATTTTATCGTTGGTAAATGAGGCAGATAAATTTCCAAAGAAAACATCTCCGGTAATAAAATCAAAATTGTTGTACCGCATGCTGAAGTTGTTGGTAAACTCTGGCCGCAGGTTGGGATTACCAATGGTTACATATTGCGGATTAGAATAATCATACACCGGTTGCAACTGTGTGTAGGCAGGTTGACTGGTGCTGCCATTATAATTTAAACTAAAGGAACGGCTGCGGCTAAAATTATAAGCAAACCTTACCACCGGGTAATAGTTTACAATGTTCTGGCTAAAATTATATTTGCCCGTTACAGAGTTTGTTTTAATAGTAGCGGGCTGCACTGCAAGCCCTACAGCATAGTTATATTTTTTTTCATTGGTTCTAAAATTCAGGCCAAACCTATTGGTAGTATAAGTATTATCAAAAATATTACTGAGGCTGTCCACATAAGTTTTTGCATTGGAGTAAGGATCTACCACAAAATTTTCTCTATCGTTGCCGGTTACCTGCCGGGTAAAACTATAATTAAATTCAATGCTTTGTTTTTTATTGAGGGGCTCCACATAAGAGGCTTTTACATTGCCGTTCCTGTTGTTGTTTTCCTGGTCTATGTATTGGTAAGTGTTTCTTTGGGTTTGAGAATTATTAGGAAAATAAATAGTACTTAAGTTTTTAAAATCATCGGTAGAGTTGCTGGAAGATGCCCCTTTGGTAAGGTTTACAGATAAGCTGCGGCCTCTTTTTTTATACCGGTGATTAAATAAAAAGGTGCCGCTAAAATTGGGCGAAGTAGATTTTGTAAAATCGCTGGTAACGCCATCATTATTTTTAATTCCGTTATTGCCTAAAAATAAAAAATCTGCAAAATAATCTACCTCCGATTTTCTTACAGATACCGATGGAGTAAACTTAAAATAATTAAAGGAATCCATTTTATACTCCAGGTTAAAAGAAAAACGGTGATTGGTAGTTAGGTTATCATCGTTGCTGTTTTGAACATTGGTAGTTGTAATATCCTGGTAAATATTTTGCTGGCTTATATTTTTTAAAGTGTTGGTATTTTTCCTGGAAAAACTATAATTGCCATAGCCGGAAAGTTTGGGTGTCCAATCGTCTCTAAAATTAATGCCAATAGATTGTGTAGTTCCTATTCCATCGCTGTTACCAAAACCGCCCAACGAAGAACCCACTCCTGCTCCACCCCTGCCAATACCCATACTGCGTACCATGCCCCCCATCATATTACCCATAGCTCCCATTGAACCAAAATTGAAAGTGCTGGCATTAATATTATTTACATTGGCCAGTACAGAAATCTGTTGTGCATTGTTAAACCTGTTTACACTAAGCTGGCCATTGTATCGACCTTCTGTTCCTGCTCCTGCAGTTACATTGCCAAAATATCCTTTGTTCTTTTCTTTTTTCAACTGGATGTTAAGTGTTTTGGAAGCCTCTCCATCTTTGATGCCGGTAAATGCAGCCTGGTCGCCATAATCATCAATCATCTGAATGCGGTCAACCATGTCTGCATTCAATTCTCTGGTGGC
>JBKJSJ010000216.1:0-8290 GCA_046595965.1 Ferruginibacter sp. | reverse complement strand
AGTCGTACCAGCGAAGTGAGCAGTTCGTTGGGGGAGGATAGTATCTGGTAATGATTTTGTCCAAACATTTGTGGTAAATAATATTTTGCATTGGCTTCTATAGCCAGTGCATAGGCATTAATATATTTTTGATTCAATTCTCTTAAAGCCTGTACCACATCATTTATTCCATACTTGCCTTCGTAACGGTCAAAGTCATTTGGCTTGCCATCGGATATTAAAATAACCCATTTGTTTTTATGGTGCCGCTTATCCAGTAACACTCCGGAATGCCTTAATGCAGTACCTATCCTTGTATAGCCACCGGGTTCTACTGCACCAATTTTATATTTCGATTTACTCCAGTCTTCATCAAAATCTTTCAAGGATAAATAAGTGGAGTAATTGCGGGTTTTCGAAAAAAAGCAGTTGATTGAAAAATCGATATTAAACTCATTTAAAATTTCGCCAAATAAAATAGCCACTTTTTTTTCTATATCAATTACCCGGTTGCCTGCTGCGTAACTATCACTTGATAGACTGATATCGAGCAATAATAATATGGAAATATCTTTTTCTTTTTTTCGGGTAGAAATATACAATTTGTCAGATGGGGTGTGGCCGGAGTGTACATCCGCAAACAAATCTGTAACACTGTCAATATCAAATTCGGCACCCTGTGTTTGTCGTCTTTGTTGCTGAAGTTTGTTGTTTACATTGGCCAGCATTTTTCTAAGACCGGTAAGGATGCCTGCATTTTGCGCAATAGTATTTAAATAATAATCCGAATCTGCAGTTTGCTGATGATGTGGATACAATTTGCAAAAATCTTTTTTGTAGGTTCTTTTGCTATAATCCCATTCATCGTAGGTAATGAAATTATCCGTTAATTCGGCATCCGCACTTTCCGATACCGAAGTGTTTTCTAGAAAGTCGCTTTGATATACACTGTGTGCAGTATCATCCACCCTTACCGTAAATTTCATATTTAAATCATCCAATGCATTTTGATGTTTCTGTAAATCATCATCTCCATCAAAGTCACGCCAGGAGCCGCTGAAATCATCGGCTGTTTCTACTTTTTCAAAATTGTGGGTAAGTACATAATCTTCCTGTTGCTTTTTATCTACTTCTATGCTAATCACTTCTTCTACCGCCTTTGATTTTAATGTGGTGATGGGAGTTGACTCCGCCGCTTTTTTTATTATGTTCGAAAAGTTTTTTAGGGTATCGGATGAAGGAGTTTCAATACGGTCCTTCATCAGCTTGCCGTATAGCCAACTATAATCTGCCGGAATTTTCTGGCTTGCTGATTTTTCAATTTGTTCTTTAATGTTGTTATGCAATTCTTTTGTCGCAGTAAATTCTTCAAACAATATTGCAAGAATAGTTTTTGAATGTTCAATTGCTTTTTGCTGAGCTAACGCTACTGTTGGTTCTGTTGTTTCGTACCAGTTGATGGATAACTTTTTTTGTGCAGCCAGGTACAATATTCTAAAAAGATAAAAGGAAATATTTTCGGATTGTGTTGAAAATTGGGAGAAGGTAATGGGAAGAAAAAAATTATTTCCTTTGTAGCCTCCTTCTCTTGCAGCAGGAAATATTTCAATGGCACTACCGGTTAATGCCCTTGCTATGATGGTGAGTTTATCCCTTACCTGCTCCAGTTTTGCGGTGCGGTTTTCGATAGTAAGTGCTGCTAGTTTTTTCTTTTTTAAATAACCGGCGGCCTTACCAAATAAAAATTCATCAAATGACATGTTGCAGTATTTGTTTTTCTATCCAACTAAATCATCAGGTTACTTAAATCTGTTAGTGCATCCAATATTTCAGCATCATCGCTTAAGGGTTCTACCACGGCTACTTTAACGGATAGCCGCTTTGGCAAACCCGTTTTTATCAGCTTGGCTGCATCTACGAGCAATCTTGTTGATACTGTTTCAGTTAATCCCAACTCTTTTAAATTCCTTATTTTATTACCAATATTTACCAGTTTTTTAGCGGTGTCTTCATCTATCCCTGTTTCATTTAGTAAAATGGTTGTTTCTGTTTTTGCATCCGGATAAACAAATGATAATGCCACAAAACGTTGACGGGTAGAAGGTTTCAATTCCTTAAATCCTTTTTGATAACCGGGGTTGTAAGAGGCCACCAACATAAAATCCTCCTGCGCTTTAATATTTTCGCCCAATTTATCAATATACAATTCCCGCCGGTGATCGGTTAGCGGATGTATGGCCACAATTACATCGGGCCTTGCTTCAGCAATTTCATCTAAGTAAATGATGGCACCTTTTTTTACAGCGGTTGTTAACGGGCCATCCAGCCATACGGTTTCGGCACCTTTAATAATATACCTGCCAATTAAATCGGTAGAAGATGTTTCTTCGTGGCAACTTATGGTGATTAATTCTTTATTCAACCGGTGCGCCATGTACTCCACAAATCTTGATTTGCCGGTTCCTGTCGGACCTTTTAATAGCAGGGGAATTTTATTTTTGTTGGCGTGCTCAAACACATCTATCTCTTTATCGCTGGAGTGGTAGTATGGTGCTTCTTTCATTTAACTAAGTTTTAAAATTTGGCAATGAGAAATATTTATATTTCTCATTGCCAGATAATGGGGGATACGTTTAATTGGCATTTGTTATCAATGCCTCATCTGTTGGTCTTCCATATTTTATAAATTCGTAAATATATAATGCTATACCTGTCGTAAACATGGTGGCGCATACAATTAAAATAAAGAAGTGTACCTGTATTTCTTTTTGTACATCACCAAATTCTAAACCCATTTTTCTTTCCAGGTAAACCTGTGCAACGCCTGCTACTCCAAAAGCAACTGTCATACCCAGCATACCGATATTGGAAAGCCAAAAAGCAAATAAACCTCTTGTACTATCAAATAATTTGCGGCCGGTTAAATTGGGCATTGCATAACTGATAATAGCCAGTACAATCATTGCATACGCACCCCAGAAAGCAAGGTGGGCATGCATGGCTGTAACCAGGGTGCCATGTGTGTACATATTCACCTGGGGTAATGTGTGCGCCAAACCCAGCAAACCTGCGCCTACAAATGAAACGATGGCAGTGCCCAATGTCCAGTTTAATGCAATTTTATTGGGATGTTTTTTCTCACCCTTTCTATACATGGCTACGGCAAATAATGCCATACCCAAAAATGCCAGCGGTTCCAAGGCAGAAAATATACCGCCCACAATTAACCATACTTTTCCTACACCAATGTAATAGTAATGGTGACCTGTTCCTAAAATACCAGAAATAAAAGTGAGGCCTACAATTACATACAACCACTTTTCAATAACCTCTCTGTCTACACCAGTAATTTTTATTAATAAGAAAGCAAGGATACCACCCATAATTAATTCCCACACACCTTCTACCCAAAGATGTACTACCCACCAGCGGAAGAAAGAATCCATTGTTTGATTATCAAACCAGATCATGCCGGGTAAATAAAGCAATGCTGCAAATACAAGGCCCATGGTTAAAACCAATGAGGTAGTGGTTCTTTTTTTTCCTTTAAATAAGGTCACTAAAATGATTCCAAGAAAAGTCAATACATCTATCACTACCAGCCAATCCAGCGGGCGGGGAATTTCCAAAAATTTACGGCCTTCCCAATAATTAAAATGATAACCAATGATTGCGGCTACGCCTACAAGCGCAAATGCAATTAGCTGCACATAAGCCAGTTTTACATTTACCAATTCATTTTCTGCTTCTTCCGGTATAATATAATAAGCTGCACCCATAAAGCCGGATAGTAGCCACATAATTAGAAGGTTGGTATGTACCGCCCTGGCAGTATTAAATGGAATTACTTTGTGCAGGCCATCATAGCCCATGTGTGCAAAGCCCATGATGAAACCATAAATTATTTGTAAGGAAAGCAACAACATAGACAAAGCAAAAAACCAATAAGCTACTTTTTGTGATTTATATTTCATAGATATATTATTTAGAGTTGATGGTTGATTTATAATCGGGTTTGGGAGGGAAACCGTTTAAGTCGGTATTACCGATCCATTTAAAAAATTCATACAGGTTGCTGGCATCCTGTTCAGAAAAACCATAAGCTACCATTTGCCTGCCTCGTGGTTGCCAGGGAGTTTTGCTCATCAGTACTGCTTTAATATAGCCTTCGCCTCTGCGTTCTACTACCTTCGTTAGTTCGGGGGCATAATAGGCACCTTCGCCTAAAATGGTATGGCACCCCATACAATTGTTGGCTTCCCATAAATGTTTGCCTGCAACTACTTTTGCAGTAAGGTTTTCTACATGTGTTCGTTTGGGAACCTCATTGGATAAAGAGGTCCAGGATAATCCCAGAAAAATAAGGAACGTAACAATGGTTCCTCCCAGAAAAAATACCCTTGCTTGCGATTTTGACAGCATTGTAAAGTTGATTTAGTTAAAAGATAAAAGGGTTAAAACTTAGCAATAAAAAGTAGGTTTTGGAACCTATTTATTTGCCACTTGCAAAAATCACTCAGGAGACTAAGATTATTTATGATTGAAATCATTTTTGAAAACGTGGTTGTAATCGGCGAGAATCCTTACGAAAGGATCTTGTTTTATAAATACATCAGGGATGATAATCTATACAGCAAGCGAAAGCAAGCGGCTGCCAGTACCCATAAAAAAGGTTGGTTCTAATAGATGAATTTATGATTGGAGGTTCCCAATAAAAAAAAAGGGTCGGAATAAGGGATAACAAAAAGAAAGTAAAAATTTTATCAACAGCTAAAGCATTATTGAAAATATTTGATGAATAAATTTAGTGCCGCAATAGGTACAGATACCAATTTCTTCTTACAAAAACTCCTTAAACATATAAGTCCTGGATTCAAGTTGCAATAACTTTTTTTTGAAAGTATAAGAAAAATTTATTTAATCTATCAGCCCTACTGCCTTAGAATGCAGAATGGCTTCACCATTATCCCTGAAAATACAGGTAAATATTTCTTTGTTTTGTATAGATGCCATCAGCTCATTTGTGAGTGTTTCTTTTTTGTGGTAAATGTTCCTGATGTAAATAGCTGCTATTTTATCGGGATATTTATTGGCAATGGATGCATAAATTTCAGGATCGCTTTGCGTATTGTCGCCCAGTAAAACAAAACGTTGTTTAGGAAATGCATCCAGTATTCTTGCTATTCTCATTAGTTTGCCATGGTGTTTTGTTTTGCCGGTTTTAAAAAGCTGGTACCATTTTTTTATTTCATTTAATAGAAATACACCCTTTGGTAATTCATTGTGTTTAAAAAATTCATTCATGTCATCATACAGGTTCCATTCGCTGCTGGATACATAAAAAAAAGGATTGGGTACTGCTGGTTCGGTATTTGTAACAGACAATAACTGGTAATGTTTTACCACACCGGCAAAAGTTTTTCGGCTTCTTGGGTTCCTGGTAAAAAGCAGTTTTAATTTTTTACCCGTGCTGGCAGAGTGGGAAATTAGTATCGTATCATCAATATCTGATATAAAAGCATATTGAGTAGAATGGGGCACAAAAAATTTGCCCTGCCCCGAAATTATTTTTAAGCCCTGTTCATTAAGCAAATGCACAGTTAAATCATGCCAGCCGGCTGAAATTTGAGCAGTAGATTGCCACTCAAACTTAAAGAAGCCATCTTTCTGAGTGGTGCTGTACAATTGCTGGTTATTCCATTGCAGCATAACCCTAACACCTGGCAAGGGTTTAATAAAAAATAATTTAAAAAGGTAAACGAAGTTTGAGAGTGAATTATTTTTGTATTTTTTTCTTACGGGAAGTTTGCCGGCAAAAATATGCCCGTACACAATTATATTATCTTTATGCCCGTAACCATGATATATTTTCACAGTTGCTGCAGAATAGTTAGGTGCTTTTGCCATATTGCCTTTAAAGTTGCAATTTACTAAACCCTGCTGCGGCCATAAAATATAATTTTAAAAGCTGCTTTTTGTAAATTAATACAGAAGGAGAAATAATTTATTTATAATAAAAAAAAGGATGAAGCATGCTTACAAGAGAAACTGACCGTTTACTTTTTATCATTAATCCGGTATCTGGCAAAAGTAAAACCGATTGGCCGCAATTAATTACATCCTATTTTGCATTATTGCCCCACACAATAGAATTGTACCAGTTGCCAGCGGAATACAGTGAGCAAACTGTAAAAGATAAAATAAACCTTTTTTCTCCCAACTGTGTTATTGCGGTAGGAGGGGATGGAACCGTTAAGCTGGTGGCAGAATGTTTAATACAAAAAAATATTTCTTTGGCAATTCTTCCGGCAGGATCTGCAAACGGCCTGGCCAGGGAATTGGGTATAGGAGATGACCCTGCAGGAGCATTGGATGTGTTGGTAAATGGGTGCCTGCAAAAAATACATGTTACAAAAATAAATGAGCAATTGTGCATTCACTTAAGCGATATAGGCCTTAATGCTTATGTAATGAAAAAGTTTAACATGCAGGCTGTACGTGGCATGTGGGGTTATTTTATAGCGACACTAAAAGTATTGTGGAACCATCCAAAATTGGAAATAGATATGCAGGTGGATAATAAGGTAATAAAAACTACGGCTGCAATTATTGTAATAGCCAATGGCACAAAATATGGAACGGGTGCATTGATTAATCCTATAGGTAAATTAAATGATGATGTTTTTGAAGTAATTGCAGTAAAAAAAATATCCTTGTTTGAAATATTTAAAATGTTTTTTTCGCATGCTCCTTACAACATACATAAAACACAAATATTTCAAACCTCGGCATTATCTATCCGGTCAATAAAAAAAGTACATTTTCAAATTGATGGAGAATATCTTGGCAGGATAAAAGAAGTGAAAGCTATCCTTATCCCTGATGCGCTTGAACTGATTGTTCCTGCACATGCATCGGGTACATTCTAAAAATTAATAAATGAGCATTCCCGCACTTGTTTGTCGTATCCTTAAAATCTCACCTGCATTTATTTGTTCATTTTCTTTTTGTAGTTCTATCTTACATGATCCTCTCCAGTTACTGATGACGAAAAAGCTTAAGAAGCAAAAAACTTACATAATATATTAGAAGAGGTAAAAGCATAAATTGTAATACAGGAGAAATACCAGCATTAACTACAGGTATAATTGGCATTGAAGAGTTATAAGCCCAATCACCTTCTGACAGATGTCTCATTTCTAGTAAGATTGCACCAATTCCGCCTGTTAAAATAAGTAACAAAGCCCGTTGAATATTTATATTTTTTATCCAAAAAGCATTTTTGTAAACCAGTGCAAAACCAAAATAAATCAGGAGTACCATGATGACATCTGCCACTGATGCCAATGCACAAAAAGAGATATGTTGTATATCATAGACATTGCTTTTATACAAAGGTATCTGTATAATCTCCCATGCAAAATTCAGTAGAAAAGCAAATATGGCTGTGATAAAAACAAATCGTGTAAAAGTTCCTTTATTCGTTACTCTTTTTAACAAAATGAAATAAAATACTACTACAAGAATTAAGGCAATAACCGGGATCAGAAAAATAACAGGTTGTAATTTGTTCATTTTTATATGATATTGGTTAAAAAAAATACCAGGCAGCTAACTCTTCATTCCGGGTAAATGTGAAACTGACAGTTACCCGGCTATCATTGGTAGAAACAACAGCTTCAAATTTTATACTTCATATACCGCTGTTGATTGTTAAGAATTTTTGTCATTCAGTCATACTATTTCATATAAAATTAGAACGGCAGGTGTTGACTTAGGCGCTTTTAATTCTCTTTCTCCATTTTATTCTTTCATACCATATTACAGACAAGAAACCTATTGTAAAGCTGATAAATAATTCAGATAGATTCAACGATTCAAATTGGAAAAATTTTGCCAATGGATTTACAAAAATCAATAATCCCAAAAGGGCAATAGTTATGCTGATAATAAGCAACACCATATTGTTTTTATACTTCATGGTAGTAATGATAGAATAATAAAAGGAGCGATTCACCAGGGTCAGAAATATATTAGCAACTATCAGCATTGTGAAAACCATTGTTCGGGTAAGCGGCTCATTGAAACCCTGATGTACGGCATATTGATAGGTGATTAAAGTTCCTGCTGTAATTATTAATCCTTGTACAATACTTGTGGTTAGTTCTTTCCAGTTAAAAAAAACGGTTGTAAATGGACGGGGTTTTTGAAGCATGGTATTTTCTTCCATCGGCTCATTTTCATAAATAATGGAACAGGTAGGACCCATTATCAATTCTAAAAAGATAATGTGTACAGGTGAAAAAATATT
>JBKJSJ010000290.1:0-8449 GCA_046595965.1 Ferruginibacter sp. | reverse complement strand
AGATTTTCTTACATCAAAAAATGTTGTAGATGCCTCAGTTGGAATTGTATTAGGTACTGGATTAAATCACCTCATACAATACATAGATGTAAAGCAAACAATTTCATATGCCGACATTCCGGGCTTTCCTGTGGCAACGGTAGAATTTCACAAAGGGTGTCTTATTTATGGAACAATACAAGGAAAAAATGTTCTTGTGATGCAGGGACGTTTTCATTCTTATGAAGGGTATACAATGCAACAGATTGTATTTCCGATAAGAGTGATGAAACTTCTGGGAATAAAAAAACTTTTTTTATCAAATGCATCAGGAGGTATTAATCTTACATTTAAAAAAGGTGATCTGGTGTTAATAGATGATCACATCAACCTGCTGAATGGAAATCCCCTCAGCGGGACAAATTATGAGGAATTAGGTTCCCGGTTTCCTGACATGAGCGAACCTTATGACCTGCAGCTAAAAAAATTATTACAGCAAAATGCAAGTGAATTAAATATCGGGTTGAAGAATGGAGTTTATGCTGCTGTACAAGGTCCAAACCTTGAAACAAAAGCAGAATATCGCTACTTAAAAATTATTGGAGCAGACATGGTGGGGATGTCCACAGTCCCTGAAGTGATTGCAGCCGCTCACATGCAGCTTCCCTGTGTTGCAGTTTCTGTAATTACAGATGAATGCGATCCTGATAATTTAAAGCCAGTAAACATTGCAGAGATCATTGAAGTAGCAGGAAAAGCAGATAGCAAGTTGTCACAATTATTTGTTGGCGCAATTAAAGAACTATGATGAAACAGGCATTGATCATATTCACCAAAAATCCTGAAGCTGGCAAAGTAAAGACAAGGCTTGCAGCGACAATGGGAAATGAAGCTGCTCTTGCTGTCTATCATCAACTATTGCTCCATACTGTTTCTGTAACTGAGGACTTACCTGTTGACAAGTTTGTTTTTTATTCAAATTACATTGAGCAGGAAGATATGTGGGATAACACTCTGTACTTTAAAGAAATGCAGCAAGGCTTTGATTTGGGTGAAAGAATGAAGTATGCTTTCGATGTTACTTTTCAAAATGGTTATGATAAAATAATAATCATCGGAACTGATTGCCCCGATTTGAATGCAGGTATAATCATGAATGCATTTGCTTACCTGAAATCACACGACGCGGTAATTGGTCCTGCCGAAGATGGGGGATATTATTTGTTAGGAATGAAGCAACTCTATTCAGAGCTATTTGAAGATATTAACTGGAGCACCAACACTGTTCTTAATGAAACACAAATGAAATGCACTGCTCTGCAATTGGATTATTGTTTGCTTCCCGTCTTAAAAGATATTGATGAAGAAAAAGATATTGTTCATCTGAAAAAGCCAGTGCATGAATAATAAATTAAAAGAACATGTTCAGCGTCATCATACCAACATACAATGAAGCTGACCAGATTGCGGAAACAATCAGCAAGACACATGCTGCCAATGGCAAGCATGAAGCAGAAATAATTGTAGTCGATGGGGGCAGTATTGATGATACAGTTGCAATAGCAAAGCAGTGCGGCGCAATTGTGGTGGTAAGTGAACGAAAAGGCAGAGCGGCACAAATGAATAAAGCTGCATCCGTTGCGAATTATGAAATTCTCTACTTTCTCCATGCCGATAGTATCCCACCAAATGATTTTACAACACAAATACTAAGAGCTTACAAAGAAGGGGCAAAAAGCGGTTGCTTTCGATTACAATTTGATTACGACCATTGGTTTTTAAAAGCCAATGCCTGGTTCACAAGGTTTAATGTAAATGCGATTCGTTTTGGTGATCAGAGTTTATTTGCAACAAAAGAAGTTTTTCAAAAATCAGGAGAATTTAGAGAAGACTTGCTGATGATGGAAGACCAGGAAATTATTCACCGCCTGAAGAGGCATGGCACATTTAAAGTCTTAAATGACGTTGTTATTACATCAGCAAGAAAATATTTAGACAACGGAGTGTACCGGATGCAAGGCGTTTTTTTTCGCATCTGGGCAATGTATTACCTGGGCTATTCGCAGGAGCAATTACTAAAAGTTCATAGAAGACTTGTGAGGAAACATAAATTATAAAAAAAGATAATTATTCCGGAAAGAATAAATTTTATAAAGAAGTACTTAATTCTTTCGTGAACAATACCAACCAATAAAACTACCCCAAATCACCATGTTAAAAATAACAGGCATTACAATTCCCATCAAATTAAACCCATTAAAAAGCGGTTTTCCTAACATCGAATTTACGGCTACCCATAACCATAATGTTGGCAGAATGCCAAATAAAAAACCTTTGAGCAGCGTAGGATTTTTTACCAGTAAGGCAAATAAAATTCCCCATATACCACCACCTGCAACAATAAAAATTAATGCTGCAATGAATGGGTCTGAAGAACTGTTACTATGTGTCATGCCGCGGTACATTCCTATAAATCCTGGTTCCCCAAGTCCTGCTTCCTTCAATATATACATAATGGCAACCAAAATAATTGCACCAATACATCCTGCTATAAATCCTGTTTTGATAGAAACTTTCATAACCTGATTATTTTAAACATTAAATATATGGCTTCTTTGTTGTAGTAAATATTTTCCTAACAAAATTCTAAGATGGATAAAAAAAAATCAGACGTAATTATCATAGGTGCCGGATCGGGAGGCCTAAGCGTAGGATTGTTTCTTGCAAAAGTTGGTATTAATGTAACCATGATTGTGAAGAATGATGAAGATGTTGGCGGAGAGTGTTTAAATGATGGTTGTGTTCCAAGCAAAGCTTTGATACACGTTGCACGCCAAATGCAGGCTGCACGGCAAGCAGAAGCTTATGGTTTGAAGTTAAGTGGAGAAATAGATGTTCAAAAGGCATTGGGCTATGTTCATGCCCGCCAGGAAATTATACGGAAGCACGAAAATGCTGGATGGCTAAAGGAGCAGGGAATAAGCGTAGTATTGGGTGAAGCAAGTTTTGTGGGGAAGCATGAAGTAATTGTGCACGGGGAAGTTTTTTCTGCAAAAAAAATTGTTTTGGCAACAGGATCGAAACCACGAAAACTAAATATAGAAGGCGTTGAAAAGGTAAATTATCTTGACAATGAAAATATATTTCACATCAACCAACTTCCTAAACGGTTATTAGTTGTTGGTGGCGGACCGATTGGAATTGAAATAGCCCAGGCAATGCAAAGGCTTGGCAGCGAAGTAACTGTTGTTGAGGAAGGGAATGGAATATTGATTCATGATGATAAAACCCTTACCAGTATTTTATTGAAGCGGCTACAGGATGAGGGTATAACCTTTCACTTTGATGTTAGTCTGCAAAAATTTTCTTCACCAATTCAAGCCGTTTTAAAGAAAAAAAATGGCGAGGAATTCTCTCTTTCTTTTGATGCACTATTTGTTGGTGTTGGGAGGGAATTGATACTTGAACCTTTGCGACTTGAAAAGGCAGGCATCGAAGTAAAGGATCATAAAATTATAGTAGATGATCAACTTCGAACCACAAATAAAGATGTGCTGGTTTGTGGCGATGTTGCCGGTGATCTGCAGTTCTCGCATGCAGCCGAGCTTCACGGACGAATTATTTTAAATAATCTTTTTTCTCCGCTGAACAAAAAACTGAACAACGACCATATGTCGTGGGTCACTTTTACCGATCCTGAGATAGCTACCTTTGGTTTGAATGAAAAACAATTAAAGGAAATGGGAACTACGTATGAAAAACTTGAAAAAGATTTTAGCGAGGATGACCGGGCTGTTACGGATAATTATCGCTACGCCAGAACGATCCTATACATAAGCAAAGGCGGTTTTCTAAAAAAAGAAAAAATTCTCGGTGGCACCATGATTGCTCCCAATGCAGGCGAACTGATACAAGAACTGATACTGGCAAACACTTCCGGCTTATCCATCAATAGCATCTTCAATAAAATATATCCTTATCCTGTTGCTGCAAGAATAAATCAACATCTTATAGTAAACCATAAAGAAAAAACGCTTACATCTACTTTAAAAAAATTATTACACGTTGCTTTTAAACTTTTCAGCTAATGAGTTGGTGGGAAATATTTACAGAATGGTTTTTAAGTTTGGGTGATAAATACAACGTAAACCCTTACATCTTTGGAGGCATCTATGTAGGTGCCATACCGTTTTTTTTTCTTTGTTTAAGCTGGACAATCAGGAGAGCAAAAAAGAAAAAATCAATTGTTGTTCCGGCATTATTAACGGGCTTCTGTTTTATATCTGCTTACTTATATCTCCTGATAGCTGGTAAAAATATTCCGGTATGGGTATATGTTTTTATCGGATTGATGGTTGCTTATAGTATTTATTCTACCATTAAAAAAGTAAGAGAAAAAACGAAGCCTGTATAAAGTGCTTCAATAGTGAGAAGTGTGAAGTCGCTTTTCCGTAATAGGAAATCCATAGTGATTACGGAGTATCAAATTGTAACCATTTAATATGAACGATACAAAACCTGTTATCATTTTCGACGTGAACGAAACAATGCTTGATATGGCTCCATTGAAAAAGAAAATCAATGTGCTGTTGGGCAGTACTAAAGGCTTTCGTATTTGGTTTGGAATGCTTTTGCAATATTCGTTGGTTGATAATTGCACAGATAATTACCACGATTTTACAGCTATTGCTGATGCTACTTTGGAAATGGCAGGCAAAGCTCAGAATGCAGATATAGCACCTGGACAAAGAAAAGAAGCATTGCAAACTATCAGAGAGTTGTCAGCTTATGATGATGTGCCCAAAGGGTTACAACTTTTAAAGGACAACGGATTTAGGCTTGCCACACTAACCAACTCGCCACCTGCTACACTTTCAGCGCAATTGCAGCATGCAAATCTTACCCATTTTTTTGATGCAGTACTTAGCATTGACAGCGTTAAAAAATATAAACCCGCAGTAGAAACATATCAATGGGCGGCGGAGCAATTATCAGTAAACGTTTCAGATGCTATACTCGTGGCTGCGCATGGCTGGGATATTGCCGGCGCTTTGCATGCCGGCATGAAAGGGGCATTTATTGAACGTAAAGGACAGTCCCTGTATCCCTTGTCGCCTAAGCCCACATTTTTAGGAAAGGACTTAGCAGATTTTGCAAAACAAATAATTGTTCATTATAAAAAAGCAAGATGAAGCCAAATGACGATAGTGCGAAACTCCCGACAGATCAACGGCCGTTTAGAATTTTAATCATTTCCGGATCTAACCGAAGGCAATATAATTGCCCTGGTGTGGATGGCAAATCAAGAACACTCATGTTGAAGATGGCAGAGATGCTGCCTCAGGATTGGGAAATAGATTACGAAGATTTGGGCAACGTGTATGGGAGGGAACACATACAAAGTTGTAATGCCTGTGTGTCCACTTCCATGGCTTTATGCGTCTGGCCTTGCAACTGTTATGAGAAAGACAGCAACAAAGAACCCGATCTCATGTGGAACCTGGATTTATATGCCAGACTTGATATGGCAGATGCCTGGGCCATCATTGGCCCTATTAATTGGTATAGCTGCAGCAGCAATTTAAAATTAATGTTTGACAGGCTGGTTTGTATGAATGGCGGCAATCCCGACGAGAAAAAAATAGACCATAAGAACCCTGAAAAAGCAATGGCATTGGAACATTCAGAAGAATGGGAGGCGTTAAGCTTAAATCACCTGGAAGGAAGAACCGCAGCCTTCTTTTGTTATGGTGATGATGGCGGTGATGAATTTGGCGCAGATGGAAGGCCTAAATTATTAAGACATAAAAACTACTTTGATCCCGAAGAAGAGCCATTTGAAAATGACCGGCTTGCTTATCAACCATTGGTGTGGCAATGCAGGTACGGCGGTGTGGAAGTTCCGGATCATTTATGGAAGTACCAACTGATTGGCAAGGACAAAAAGTACAGCGATACACAGGCAGAAGACATGGTGAAGGAAGATGGTTTCATGCAGGGTTTTGATAAGTGGGTGAATGATTTTGAAACTTTTGTAATGAAAAAAGGGAAAGTGCCTCCCGGCAAATACAGGGCATATGGCTATGAGCAGCCAAGGCATCTTTGGGCTAATGTTGAAGATGGTATTCGATACTTTAGAATGATGGTAGGCAAAGCGACAAAAGGATCTTCACCGCAGATTCAGGAGGAAATGGATTTAAATAAAGATGCAACATTGCACACAAAAAAAGGGGAGGGAGAAAAATTGAGAGATGAATAATTACAAACTCTTTTGACTAAATTGAACTGATAACAAGCACTCTGGGGGTGATCAGTTGGTTTGGTTACCTTAATCGCTGGAACGATCCCATGGGTATGCCACTTGAAAATGAAGCGCTGCAATCAGGAAAAAACTATCTTGAAAAAAAGGGTTGGAATGCCAGGAAACATGTTTATCAATAAAAAAATAAAATGATAAGATCTCTCTTCGACACCTATGCTGTAATGATACTGATAACCATGTTTGGTATCCTTTTTCTGCTTGAAAGCAGGTTTCAATTAAGAAAACGTGTGCAAAGCCGATGGAAGAGAATATTCATCAATTCTATTGTTTCCATTCCTGCTTTTGCTTTACTGCGCCTCCTGTTCATTCCTGCAATGGTATGGCTGGCAGTTCAAAACCAGCAATGGGGTTTTGGATTGAATTACTTATTTGACGCTCCGCAATGGACACATATTGCCATAAGTTTTTTACTGCTGGATTATAGCAACTACCTATGGCACATACTGCTTCACAAACTTCCCATTTTATGGCGTTTTCATTTGGTGCATCACACTGATTTGGATTTAGATATTACCACTGCTTTCCGCTTTCATTTTGGTGAAATGATTGGTTCCGTCTTTTTTCGTGGCGCTGCAATTATTGTAATTGGTGCTTCACCACTGCTGGTGCTTATTTATGAAATTGCTTTTGAAGCTGCAACACAATTTCATCATAGCAATATCAAACTGCCTTTTCGGTTTGAAAAAATGCTCAATTACTTCATTGTAACTCCAAGAATGCACAGCATTCATCATTCCATGATAAAAAAAGAAACAGACAGTAATTATTCCATCATTTTTTCTTTCTGGGATAGAATACATAAAACAGTAAGACTGAATATTCATCAAAACCAAATTGTAATCGGTGTTCCATCTTATGCGGATGAAAGAGAATTGACAATTGGTAATCTTTTAAAAATGCCTTTTACTAAAATCAGGAAGTGGAACAAAGCTGAAAGGATCGAAGAAGGAAAGTCCAATCAGTTAATGCCATAGTTTTGAAAAAGCGTTTTATGTTCAATGGAAAAAATCTATGGAAAAAGTAATAATAAAATCAATAATTACTTGCCCTGTATGTGGCTTTCAAAAAAAAGAGGTAATGCCTGCTGATGCTTGTCAATATTTTTATCAATGCACATATTGTTGTAGAAGCATACTTAAACCAAAACAAGGGGATTGCTGTGTTTTTTGTAGCTATGGTACTGAAAAGTGTCCATCAAAGAATTGAACTTCCGTTGTGTCGCTCACTTGTACGTTCAGTAATTCTATTCAGCCATTTGGCAGCCGCCTCCGGTAGCTATGCTAACACACAAGTTAATGCAATAGCAACCTTCGGCTTCCCACAGCAAGAGCCATTCGTGCCCCATTGCACTTGCTTTTTTGCCCGGCTTCTTTTTTCAGCTTCAGAATAAATCCAATCATTAGTAATTCTCACATCAGCACTTCCCACGCTGCAAGCTAATAAGGTGTTCCTCATGCCACTTTGTTCATTTCGTCCTTCGGTCACTTCACTCGCATTCAGTCCACCCGCTGCCTATAATTTGGCGTGCCTTGCGGGTTGCCACAACTGCGGTTTTGTCATGGTTTCTTCAATTGCTTCAGTTGGAGAATGGGTAACTTTAATAATGGAACAGCAACATAATTATGATTTTTATGTCCGTACATTAGCATATATGTTATTACCGGATGGCAGTTGCCTAAACTAGATAATGATTAATAAAGGCTATGCAAAGCCGTATAGTAAATATTACTGTGAGGCATTAACCGAATATCAGCTTTTAAAGTTTTTAGCTAAATTCGGTAACAAAGGTTTATACAATTCAGTAGCAACTTTTTGCAGATTCGGGTTACAAATCTTATGGTCACATTTGTGGTCACAATTAAAAAGCGGCTATGATTATATCATAACCGCTTGATTGCCTAGCTCCCCCTGTCTGATTTGAACAGACGACCCTCTGATTAACAGTCAGATGCTCTAACCAACTGAGCTAAGGAGGAGTGTACCTTTATTGGGGTTGCAAAAATAAGGGTTTTTAGTTTTCGTAAAAAAATTTATCAAAACTATTTCAACCAATTAAAGAGATTTTTTTCTTCAAAGCCCACAAATACTCCATTGGGGCGCACCTGAACGGGATAAGTTTGCAGGTAATATCCCTCACCACTGCTGTTA
>JBKJSJ010000057.1:0-15663 GCA_046595965.1 Ferruginibacter sp. | reverse complement strand
GAATGTGCAAATGAGTAAATGTGCAAATGCCTTCAACTTGAAACTCGTTTGCCGGTGAAGAGCATTTTGATAAGTGTAGTTTATGGGGAATGCCGTGATATAATGGTAGAGAGTTGTTTACATTACAAAAGATATAGAAACTGCTTTTTTGAATTTGTAAACTCGTCTTTTGCCGGAAAGAAATGTCATATTGGATTTGTCTTTTAAATTCGCCATCAAGATTGTGGTGTTCAGTCATAAACTTGAAGCAACTAACAAGTATAGTTTAGCGAAACAACTATTCAGAAGTGGGACATCTATTGGTGCTAACATCAGGGAAGCACAGGGTGCGGAAAGCCTTAATGACTTTATTCACAAAATCAAAATTGCTTACAAGGAGTCTGAGGAAACTATGTACTGGTTAGAGATTTGTGAAGCTTCAGAAAATTATCCGAAGCCCGATGAACTGTTGGTTGATATTATCGAGATAAAAAAAGTGCTTGGAAAAATTTTGGCCAGCTCGATCCAAAAAAGAAGACTGGCAGGATAACCCACAACGAATTAATTAAGCCTGCATTTTCATTTGCACATTTGCCCATTTACCAATTTGCACACTAAATCCACCTCCGCACTCATCACAACCCTCGTTCGCGTTTATTATTTTGATAAACCGTCATCAAATTCATAACTAACACTCCCAGTGCAAAGCCGATTGCCAGCAGGATCACAATATGAATAGCCCGCACCCCCTCTGATTTTTGCACGCGGGTAAAATTTATTATCATCAATCCAATTACCAGAATTGGTATAACTATTCCTCTTCTGTAGTCTTTTTTCATATCGCTCAATTTCAAAGATATTAATAAACCTAAAGCAGTATTCCCTGCATTTTCATTTGCACATTTACTAATTTGCACATCCCAAATGTTCACATCCGCACATCCGCACATCCGCACATCCGCACATCCGCACATCCGCACATCCGCACATCCGCACATCCGCACATCCGCACATTTACTCATTTGCACATTTACTCATTTGCACATTTACTCATTTGCACATTTGCACATTTGCATTATCCATAAAGTTCCTGATGTATACACTTCCTATCAAAGCCTAGTTCAATGATACGCCTTTTAGCTTCGTCAATCATGTCCTTCCAGCCGCATAGGTAAAAGGAAGCAATGCACTCATTGCCTGTTGATTTTTTTTCTGAAACAAGGTCATGGTAAACCTGGTGCACATAACCTGTCTTGCCTTCCCACTCCTCTCTTGATAGTGTTGGAATGAAATGCAGGCCTGGAATATCCTGTGTTAAATCACGCAACTCTTCATAGTACAATAAATTCTCTCTTTTTCTTGTACCAAAAATCAGGTAAATATCTTTGTGCGGGATATTATGAATGGTGATAAAATGTAACATGCTTCGGAACGGTGCAATACCTGTTCCTGTACAAATGAGATAGAGATCTTTTTCAATAACTTCCGGCAAAGTAAAAACACCAACAGGTCCGCGTAATGTGAGTTCGGAACCCTCCTTTATTTCATTGAATAAATAAGTTGTACCAAGTCCACCCTCAAGAAATACGATACAAAGTTCAAATACATTGCTGTCATCAGGCCAACTGGCTATGGAATAGCTTCTCCATCTTTTGTTTGGCTTTTCATGAATCGGAAGATCCAGTGTTACAAACTGTCCGGGTTTAAATGAAAATTTTTCCAGTTCAGGAACTTTAATGAAGAAACGACGTGTTCCCTCAGTTTGCTGTTCAATTTTAACTACTACGCCTGTACGCCATGGTTCTACGGCCATAAAATGTATTTAAAGTAAGATACATAATTCTTTGACTATATATCAGGGTTGCTGGATGTGATTCCCGTAAGTTTTAAGCAACCCTTATCTTTGCGCCTGGCTTGCACATGATAAGCAGGCGGAATTAAGGGAGAGCGAATGAATCTGGAAGTGTTGTTGAATTTTTATAAAACTGATCCCCGTTGTTTACAGATTGCGGACAGGATTGCTATGCCTGCTCCCCAACATTTTCACATTAAAGGTCTTCAGGGTAGTGTATCCCAATTTGTAATTGCTGCGGTGTATAATCTTCCTGTTTTATCCCAGTCAAACCATCTTGTTTTGCTTCGGGATGCTGAAGAAGCCGCCTACTTTCACAACACATTGGAAAATATAACCGGTGCATTGGACATATTTTATTTTCCTTCCTCGTTTAAAAACAAAAAAAATTACCAGCTTCTCAATAGCAGCCACGTCATGTTGCGGACAGAGGCACTTACAAAAATAAGTTCGCAGGTTATCGGAGGAAAGATTCTTTCAAAAAAAATCCTGGTAACTTATCCGGAAGCATTATTTGAAAAAGTAGTCTTATCTAAAACCCTCTCAGAAAATATTATCAGCATTAAACAAGCTGATGTACTGGACATAAATAGCATTCTGGAAAAATTTGTAAACAATGGTTTTGCCCGCACTGATTTCGTTTATGAGCCGGGACAGTTCGCCATACGGGGAGGCATACTCGATATTTATTCTTATGGCAACGAAAAGCCATACCGCATCGAGTTGTTCGGCAACGAAGTTGATAGTATCAGAATATTTGATCCGGAGAATCAGCTCAGTGAAAGAAAATTATTACAAGTAAATATTATCCCAAATATTGAGACCCAGTTTGAATCCGGTGAAAAAGTTTCGTTGCTCGAGTTTCTTCCTGCCAATACCATCGTTTGGAGCCAGGATTGGAATTTTATAAAAGAAAAAATAGAAGTGCAGGAGGAAGATCTCGCCATTGCCCTGGAACATTACACAGGCAATAAATCAGCAAAGGAAAAAATCAGCGCAAACATTGCGGAAGATGATATCAACGAGAAAAAAGATTTACACGCTGCTGATTTCGTAACAGTTCAATCGCTTGAAGCTGACATCACCAAGCATCATATTATTGAATGGGGCAAAGCATACTTTACAAAAGATAAAACAGGCGCTGATCAGATTGTTTTCAATACGCAGGAACAACCTGCTTTCAATCGTCAATTTAATCTGCTGATAAGCAACCTGCAGGATTATGAAAACATGAAGTACAATGTTTTCATATTTGCTGATAACCCAAAGCAGCTTGAAAGGTTGCACACAATATTTACTGACCTCAAAGCGGAGATTCAGGTTACACCAATACCAGTCTCAATTCATGAAGGGTTTATAGATCAGGATTTGAAACTTGTTTGTTACACCGACCACCAGGTTTTTCAACGTTACCACAAATACAAAGTGAAGCAGGCCTTCAGTAAAAATAAAGCCCTCACTTTAAAAACCTTGCGGGAATTACAGCCCGGCGATTATGTTTCTCACATAGATCATGGAGTTGGAGTTTATAGCGGCTTGCAAAAGATAGAAGCCAGCGGTCGGATGCAGGAAGCCGTGCGTATTCAATACAAGGATGGCGATTTACTTTATGTAAACATTTCATCCCTTCATAAAATAAGCAAATACAGCGGCAAAGAAGGAAGCATTCCGAAGATGAACAAGCTCGGAAGTGATGTATGGAATAAATTAAAAGAGAAAACAAAACGGCAGGTAAAAGATATTGCAACAGACCTGATAAAGCTTTATGCGCAAAGAAAAAGCCAGCCGGGCTATGCGCATAGTCCTGATAACTATATGCAAACTGAGTTGGAAGCCAGTTTCATTTATGAAGACACACCCGATCAGGCTAAGGCAAGTGAAGATGTAAAAAGAGATATGGAAAAGGCTTCGCCTATGGATCGTTTGGTCTGTGGTGATGTGGGTTTTGGCAAAACAGAGATCGCGATTCGTGCAGCATTCAAATCTGTTTTAGATGGCAAACAAGCAGCCGTACTGGTGCCGACCACCATCCTGGCTTATCAGCATTTTAAAACCTTTGGTGATAGGTTGAAAGATTTTCCGGTAACAGTTGATTTTATAAATCGCTTTAAGTCAGCGAAAGAAAAAAAAGAAACTTATAAAAAACTTGAAGAGGGAAAGATTGATATAATAATCGGAACGCATGCCCTACTCGGCAAAGATGTCAAGTTTAAAGACCTGGGAGTCATGGTCATCGATGAAGAACAAAAATTCGGTGTATCGGCCAAAGAAAAATTAAAGCAACTACGCACAACCGTAGACTCACTAACGTTAACGGCTACCCCTATACCCCGGACCCTCCAATTTAGTTTGATGGGAGCCCGGGACCTTAGCATCATTAACACGCCGCCCCCGAACCGACAGCCTATTCAAACCGAAGTGATGGTTTTTAATGAAGATGCAGTAAGAGAAATTATTTATTATGAAGTGGAGCGCGGTGGGCAGGTTTTTTTTATTCACAATCGCGTAAAAGGCCTTGCAGAAATGAAAGGTTTTATACAGGGTCTTTGTCCGGACGTGAGCATTGCTTATGCCCATGGCCAGATGGATGGAGATCAGTTGGAAGATACCATCCTTGATTTTATGGATAAAAAATATGATGTGCTTATATGTACCAATATTGTTGAGAGTGGCGTGGATATTCCTAATGTAAACACCATCATCATTAATAATGCACACCAGTTTGGCCTCAGCGATTTGCACCAGTTACGGGGCCGTGTGGGAAGAAGCAATAAAAAAGCATTTTGTTATTTACTGGCACCGCCCATGAGTACATTGCCGGCAGACAGTAGAAAACGACTGAGCACTCTTGAACAATACAGCGACCTTGGAAGCGGCTTCCAGATTGCCATGAGAGATTTAGACATTCGTGGAGCCGGCAATATGCTGGGTGGGGAGCAAAGTGGGTTTATTGCAGAAATTGGTTTTGAAATGTACCAGAAAATATTAGATGAAGCCATTAAAGAATTAAAGCGGAACGAGTTCAGAGATTTATACAAAGAAGAAATAGCACAGCAGGACGATTTTGTAAAAGACTGCAGCATTGATACCGATCTGGAAATACTTATCCCTGATAGTTATGTAGAAAGCATAACCGAAAGATTGAGTTTATACAGCCGCTTAGATAATTGTGAAACCGAAAAAGACCTTCAGGATTTTCATGCAGAAATGATAGATCGCTTTGGGCCAATTCCGCCGCAGGTTGAAGACTTGTTTACTACCGTACGCTGTAGAAAAATTGCGGTAGAACTGGGTTTTGAAAAAATTTTTTTAAAGAATGAAGTGCTCAAATGTTTTTTTGTAAGCAATCCTGACTCGCCCTATTTTCAAAGCAATACTTTTAATGGCGTGCTGCAGTTTTTGCAAACGGGTACCAATAAAGGGAAGTTGAAACAGGTAGGTAAGAATGGGATATTGGTTGTGGAGGATATTAAAACGATGCGTGGGTTGTGGCAGTTTTTAAGAAAGATGAACGAGTCTATAATACCGATTTGATTTATAAATCAGCCCAATACTTTTCTCTATCGAAATACTCCTGTAGAGGTCGGCATTTACCAAACCCTACCGCACAAAAGCTATTCGAAATTTCAGCCACCACACATTGGCCTAAAATGAAATTCCGGTTGGTATTACAAAAAATTAAAAAAGTTGGTTAAGGCAATAGGTAGCATTCCTTTCCGATGAAAATGCTGCACACATTTCACCCGCCAGTGTTGGTGATTGAAAAAAGGGTTAAATTTTTAATACACATGCAAGATTATTAATTCCGGGAATTTTTTTGCTGATTTAAATACAAAAAAATAGCCATTCGAAATTAGATCGAATGGCTATTTGTGTTAATAATTTATTATAACTACCAGGCTTTTTTTGCTACACCGTCTTTAACGGCTTCCAAAGCCCTGGCTTCAGCCAGCATGGTTGTCATTTTATTTCCTTTACCATCGTGGCCCTGTGCCATGTAGCCGCCCCTGGAGGTTTTAGTAATTACTGCATCCTGCATAGGAACGTTTTTTTCCTTTGTTTTCATGCAATAAGCTGTTAACATGTTACTCATTTTAATAGAATTTATGGTTAGTAAATATGGGTTCCTATATGAACTTTACAGTACAAGCTACTAAAAATATTGGTTTTGCCAAAAATATCTACTAACAAGTGAATAGTGAAAGGGGAATAGGGAAGCCCTGAAATCTACTTTTAATTAGATAAAGTATGGTAGCTTTTTACCTTTTTTACCGTAGCTATCACATTCTACACGTCAATTTTAGCATACCTGGCATGGGTTTCAATGAATTCTCTCCGGGGAGGAACTTCATCGCCCATGAGCATACTAAAAATGCGGTCTGCTTCTGCAGCACTATCCATTGTAACCTGCTTTAGGGTACGTGTGGAAGGGTTCATAGTGGTCTCCCATAGCTGCTCTGCGTTCATTTCTCCCAAACCTTTGTATCGCTGAGTGTTTACACTTTCATCTCTTCCCTGGCCAAATTGAGCAATCAGGGCTTTACGTTCTGCATCATTCCATGCATACTCCTGTTCCTTCCCTTTTTTAATTAAATATAATGGTGGCTGAGCAATAAATAAAAAGCCCTGCTCCACCAATTCTTTCATGTAACGAAAGATAAATGTCAAAATTAATGTGGCAATATGGCTACCATCCACATCGGCATCGGTCATAATGATGAGCTTATGATACCTAAGTTTGGAAATATCCAAAGCTTTGGGATCTTCTGCCGTTCCAATTTTTACTCCCAATGCCGTAAACATATTTCGTATTTCTTCATTATCGTAAATTTTGTGCTCCATTGCTTTTTCTACGTTCAATATTTTTCCTCGCAGTGGTAAAATGGCTTGAAAACTCCTGTCTCTTCCCTGCTTGGCAGTACCCCCTGCTGAGTCTCCTTCTACCAGAAACAACTCACACCTGGCAGGATCTTTATCTGAACAGTCTGCCAGCTTTCCAGGCAAACCACCGCCCACCAATACACTTTTGCGCTGCACCATTTCCCGGGCTTTTTTTGCTGCAGCACGGGCTTGAGCTGCCAAAATTACTTTTTGTATAATAGTCTTGGCATCTTTAGGATTTTCTTCCAGATATGCTTCCAGTACACGGCTTAGGGTAACATCTACAATACCCATTACTTCACTATTTCCCAGTTTGGTTTTTGTTTGTCCTTCAAACTGAGGTTCTGGGACTTTTACAGAAATGATGGCAGTAATGCCTTCTCTAAAATCATCCCCTTCTATAGCAACCTTGGCTTTTTCAAACATACCTTGCTTATCACCATAACTTTTAAATACCCTGGTAATGCTACGGCGAAAGCCGGCCACATGTGTACCACCTTCAATGGTATTGATATTATTTACATAGCTGAAAATATTTTCCTGGTAGCCAGCATTGTATAGCATAGCCACTTCTACAGCAACATTACTTTTTTCATCATACCCATCGCAATAAATAACCTTTGGAATTAATGAATGCCGGTTGGCATTTTTATCAATCATTTCTACAAACTCTACTATACCACCCTCGCTGTAAAAAGTTTTACTATAGATTTTGCCATCATCGTCTTTTTCTCTAAGATCTATTAGAATAATGGTCAATTTACGGTTTAGAAAGGCCAGTTCTCTTAAACGGCTTTCAAGTATTTCTTTGTTGTATTCCGTTGTGGTAAAAATGGTTGCGTCTGGCCAAAACTGAACGGTGGTTCCTGTTCTATCGCTTTTTCCAATTTCTCTTACCGGGTATTGCGGAATACCAGTGGCATATTGCTGCTCAAATATTTTTCCTTCCCGTTCTACCGTTACATGCAATATAGAACTGAGCGCATTCACACAACTAACACCTACACCATGCAAACCTCCCGATACCTTGTAGGAGCCTTTATCAAACTTACCTCCTGCATGCAAAACAGTCATAACTACTTCCAGCGCACTTTTGTGTTCTTTAGAATGCATGCCGGTAGGAATGCCTCGGCCATCATCCTGCACTGTAACAGAATTATCTTCGTTGATAGTGACGGTAACATTTTTGCAATATCCTGCAAGTGCTTCGTCTATGGAGTTATCTACCACTTCATATACCAGGTGATGCAGGCCCTTTACACTGATATCTCCAATGTACATAGCGGGTCTTTTACGAACCGCCTCTAAACCTTCTAAAACTTGTATGCTGTCTGCACTATAGCCTGAATTGGCCTGGGTAGGAACTACTGCTGTATCTGTACTCATAAATGCTTAGAAAACGCTTTAAAATTGTGGAAATTCACATTCCTGCAAATGTAACGAAATACAGCGTTTAACCAGCATGTATAGTTGTTTATTTTGCTGCCATTTTGTGAACAACTTTTTAACTTTTATAATGTAGCAGATTCCTGTGACTTTATCTATCTAAATTAATTCCTGGGAATCATTTTGTAGGGTGTTTATTAAAGCAATGGGAATCTCTTGTTTTTAAAGAGGGGTGAATGATAAATATTTTATTGTAATAAAATTGTAATAAGTACCCTAATCACTTGTCTCCGAATCTAAATACCGAAATGCTTAGTTATCTTTGCTGCAAATATGCATCAACCGTTAGATATATTAACACTGGCGCACAAACAGCCTTTTATGCAGGGAGATCTTGAAGTTCTGCAGGAAGTGGTTAGATATGTACCTGGTACCGTAAACTATGCCATCAACAGGTATAAAAAAAATCCTAAATGGATAATTGAAGACACCGGGGTGTTGGTATATCATTTCGAAAAAAATAACCCTTCGGAAAATTACCTTGAACTAAAATTTTGTGTAAGTGGTAATGTTTATTGCAGGCAGAAACAAACTGAATGTGATTATTGTAAATTGAATGCCTCAAAGAACTGCATTGAAAAAGTGGATAGCGTAGATGTAATGAGTTTTAGCTTTTCACCTGCTTACCTTCAGCAGTTTGCAAAAGCACACAACAATCCAGACAGTTTATCAGATAATGTGCTTTCATTTCATCATACATCTTCTTTTTCTAAGATGTTGCCATTGTGTAATAAAACAAGGATGGCCATAGAAGCTTTGCTAAACCATACTTATACCGATACACTTGAAAATATTTTTATAAATGCCCAAACGCAGATTCTGCTTTTGTACAGTATGGACTGCATGCTGGGGCTGGGCCAAAAAGAAGAACCAGTATTTACCTGTAAGTTTCTTGCCAATGAAGCAGATCGTGAAAAAATAATGAAAGCAAGGGAGATATTGCTGCAGCATATAGGAGAACCCATTACTATCAAGGCACTAAGCCGTAAAGTAGCAATAAATGAATGTTACCTGAAAAAGGGGTTTAAAGAAATATTTGGTACAACTATCTTTGATTTTTACCAGGGACAGCGCATGGAGCACGCCAAATACCTTTTATATGACAAGGGTCTTAGTGTAACAGAAGTTTCTATGATGCTGGGCTACTCTTCTATATCTCATTTTAGCACAGCCTTTAAAAAACTTACCGGGATAAAGCCCTGTGAATTATTATTAAGATAGATCAAAATAGCACAAAAAAAGCATCCTGAATTCCAGGATGCTTTTTTGTTTGTGCTTGAGAAAATTTTTCTTCTAAGGACTTGATAATGAATTTTTAAACGGGAAGTTTTCAGTTATAGATGTATAATTAATTTTTTTTTAAAATAACGGGAGTAAGACTACTCCCGTTTTACCCTAATAAAACCCTAAACCAGCAAAATTTTTATTGCGTAACTGAGCCTTCTTCGCTTATTAACAATTCTTTTTCCTTGTTTTCAACTAACATAACTTTTACTTTATAATATGGAGCCAAACCTGGAATTTCTATTTTCATACAGTCAACTACTTTAGCTCCGCTATATTTCTTTTCTACAGCCATAGTTACCACTTCTGGTAATGATGTAATGTCCAAAGTAGTTTTAGATTTTACTAAAATACCGGCGGCATTATATTCTGATGTTTGTACCAGGCTATTTGCGTTGGTAAAATTAGCTACATAATTTCCTGTGTAGTTCTTGCTCCATTTGCTGTTTTCAGCTACTGCATAAGAGTTTTTGAAGGAAGCGTTTATATTTTCCGGAACATTTAATTTAGCAGGGGCAGATTTTTTTTTCTTCTGAGCCTGCACCGATATACTAAGAAGTAAACCGGCACAAATTAAAAAAAGAGTGTTTTTCATACGTTAACATTTTTATTAAAAAATAGGTTGTGTGTGTTAGCATTTGATAATTTGCCAATACTATGCCAAGCCAAATAATTGTGGATAACTGAAGAAAAAATTAAAACTATTATGATTTTAAATACCCTCCCTGAGGTATTTTTTAAATTCATTTTTTAAAGGGTTTATTTATTAATTATAAATCAAATATCATACCGATAACCAGCCTAAACACATATTTCACTAACTTCGCCCACGCATTTTAAAAAAGTAAGCAGAAATCATTTATGTCATTGAGGTACAAAGAATATTCACAGTTGAATTTACCATCAATCAGCAGCGAGATATTGCAAAGATGGAACAAACAGAAGGCATTTGAAAAAAGTGTTGAATTAAGAGAAGGAAATAAACCATTTGTGTTCTACGAAGGACCACCAAGTGCTAATGGTTTGCCCGGAATACATCATGTAATTTCCAGAACTTTAAAAGACCTTGTTTGCCGCTATAAAACGATGCAGGGTTTTCAGGTAAAACGCAAAGGTGGATGGGATACGCATGGGCTTCCAATTGAACTTGGGGTAGAAAAAGAATTAGGCATAACAAAAGAAGACATAGGCGTAAAGATTTCAGTAGAGGAGTATAATAAAAAATGCCGGGAAGTAGTAATGAGGTTTAAAGACAAATGGGATGATATTACTAAAAAAATGGGTTATTGGGTTGACCTCAACGATCCCTATGTAACTTTTGAAAACGATTATATAGAAACCCTTTGGTGGTGCCTCAGTGAATTGTATAAGAAAGGATATTTGTATGAAAGTATCAGCATTCAACCCTATTCACCCGCTGCTGGTACGGGTTTATCATCACACGAATTAAACCAGCCTGGCACTTACAAAGATGTAAAGGATACCAGTGCTGTTGCAATGTTTAAAGCCAATAAAGACTCATTTATCAACAGGTCGTTATTAAAAAACATTGACTCTTTGACCAATGAAATTTTTTTTATAGCCTGGACCACAACACCCTGGACACTACCCTCGAATCTCGGATTAACAGTAGGACCCAATATTGATTATGTACTGGTAAAAACTTTTAATCCTTATACTTTCCTTGATGTTAATGTAATTCTTGCAAAATCATTAATTGGAAAATACTTTAAACCCGAAAATGAAAACGGTGATTTTGAAATATACAATGAAGGGGATAAAAATATTCCCTGGAAAATAATTGCTGAGTTCAAAGGAAAAGAACTGGAGGGAATAGAATACGAGCAACTGCTACCTTCCTCCGCAAATACATTAGAACAAATACAGGAAATAACACCCGGCGCACAGCCTTTTAAAATAATATTGGGAGATTTTGTAACCACCGAAGATGGTACTGGCATCGTACATACAGCACCCGCCTTTGGAGCCGATGACTATAAAGTAGGGCAAAAAAATAATCTTGGCATTCTTACCCTGGTAGATAAACAAGGAAAATTTATTGAGGGGGTGGGCGAATTTAGTGGCCGTTATGTAAAAGACTACAAGAATGAGCAGGGGTACGTTGATGTGAATGTGGACATTGCAATAAAGCTAAAAAAAGACAACCGTGCTTTTAAAGTAGAAAAATACGAACACAATTACCCGCATTGCTGGCGCACCGATAAACCTATTATTTACTATCCGCTGGATGCCTGGTTTATAAAAACTACTGCCGTAAAAGACAGGATGGTAGAACTCAATAAAACCATCAACTGGAAACCTGCATCTACCGGCACAGGCCGGTTTGGCAACTGGCTGGATAATATGGTGGATTGGAACCTGAGCCGCAGCCGCTTTTGGGGAACACCTCTGCCCATCTGGAAAACCGAAGATGGCGAAATACAAAAATGCATTGGCTCGATAGAAGAATTAAATACTGAAATAAGAAAAGCTGCTGAAATACTGGGTGGCGATACCAATACTCATTACCTGCATGAAGGTATTCTGGATCTGCACAAACCTTATGTTGATGATATCATTTTAGTTAGTGATAACGGCCAACTCATGAGACGGGTGCCAGATCTGGTAGATGTTTGGTTTGACAGTGGTGCCATGCCCTATGCCCAATGGCATTTTCCTTTTGACAATATAGAAACTTTTAAACAGAATTTTCCTGCTGATTTTATTGCAGAAGGGGTAGATCAAACCCGTGGATGGTTTTATACCCTTCATGCGTTAGGCGTTTTATTATTTGATAGCGTAGCATATAAAACAGTAGTAAGTAATGGATTGGTGCTGGATAAAGCAGGCAATAAAATGAGTAAGCGCCTCGGCAATATGGTAGATCCTTTTATTACCATTGATACTTATGGAGCGGATGCTACCCGTTGGTATCTTATTACCAATGCATCTCCCTGGGATAGTTTAAAATTTGATGAAGAAGGTATTAAAGAAGTACAACGAAAATTTTTTGGAACACTTTACAATACCTACCAGTTTTTTGCCCTGTATGCCAATATAGATGCTTTTAATTTTAAGGAAGCTTATATACCTGTAAAAGAAAGACCCGAAATAGATCAATGGATACTTTCCTCCCTTAACAGCCTGATAAAAAATGTAGAAGAAAGCCTGGATGATTATGAGCCTACACAAGCAGGCAGGGCCATAGAAGAATTTGTAGATGCGCATTTAAGCAACTGGTATGTACGCCTCAGTCGCCGCCGTTTCTGGAAAGGAGAATATGAGCAAGATAAAATTTGTGCTTACCAAACTTTATATGAATGCCTGCAGACTATCAGCCGGTTAATAGCTCCCATAGCCCCATTTTTTGCAGACTGGCTGTATAATAATTTAAACGAAGTAACCGGGAAGTTTAAGCATGCCTCTGTTCATCATGCAGATTTTCCTAAAGCAGATAAAGATATAATTGATCTTTCCTTAGAAAAGAGAATGTTGCTGGCACAAGATGCTTCTTCTCTGATATTATCCCTGCGCAAAAAAGTAAATATTAAAGTAAGGCAACCCCTGCAACGTGTATTTATCCCGGCAATGGATAGCGAAATGGCGGAGCATATCCACTTAATTGAAGATATTATAAAGGCAGAAACCAATATTAAACAAATTGAAATTCTGGCAGCAGATAATAACTTCATAAGAAAAAAGGCTAAAGCCAATTTTAAAACCCTGGGTAAAAAACTGGGTTCCCGCATGAAATGGGCTGCCGGCGAAATTGAAAAATTTGACAACAACCTTATTGAAAAAGTTTTGGAAAGCGGTTATGTTCTCAATCCAGACCAGGTAATAAAGGGTGAAGAACCAATTTACCTGCAGGCAGAAGATTTAGAAATTATTACAGATGATATTCCCGGATATGAAATTGCAGCAAAGGGTTCTCTTACCGTTGCCCTGGATATTACTATAACCAGGGTTTTAAAAGATGAAGGAAATGCACGGGAGTTTGTAAATAAGGTACAAAACATACGCAAAGAGAGTGGATATGAACTTACAGATCGCATATCTATAACCATAAATGAAAATGAGATTCTTCAACTTTCGTTAATTGAATTTAAAGATTATATTTGCGGCGAACTTTTAGCAAGTTCACTTGAATTTGTACCTCAATTGAAAGATGGTACCACAATTGAAGTGAACGAAGCTACTTTAATAGTGAATGTAAAAAAAAGCTAGAAACATGGCAACCTCAAAAAAAGCTGTGAAACCAGCAGCAAAAAAAACGGCACCAAAAAAGATTGCGCCACCCGTAAAAAAAGCTGCCCCAGCAAAAAAACAGGCTAAGCCTGCTCCTAAAAAAGCTACCAAACCTGTAGCTAAAAAACCGGTTGCCAAACCTGTAGCTAAAAAAGCTGCGGCAAAACCGGCTGCCCCAAAAACTGTAATAAAGCCAGTGCCCAAAAAAGTGGTGGCGGCTCTTAAATCCAAATTGCCCATTAAACCCGTACCTAAAAAAATAGTTTCCAAACCTGCACCCGCACCTAAAAAAAATGCAGTGGCACAAAAAACGCTCATCAACACAATGACTAAAAAAACTGAAGATAAAATACCCGCAGCTAAACCCGCTGCTTCAAAACAGGCACCTGCTGGCCCAAAAGCTACTGCAAAAAACCCAAGAGATATAAAGATAGCCCCTGCAAAAGCTGTAGCAATTCCTAAAATAAACACCAAAACTTCCCGTAAATACCAACCGGATTTCACTAAATCTGTGCTGGATCAGCCAAAAAATGACCCGGGTGCTCCCATTATTAGATATAATGATACAGACCTTGCAGAGTTTAGAGAATTGATACAAAGAAAATTAGGGGCTGCAAAAAAAGAACTGGCTTACCTACAGGGATTAATAACCCGTAAAGATGAAATGGGTGGAGACGAAAGTGATAACCGCTACATGACGATGGAAGATGGTAGCCTGAGTATGGAAAGAGAGCAACTGAGCCAGATGGCAAGCCGTCAGATCACTTTTATAGATCACCTGGAAAAAGCACTGATGCGTATTGAAAATAAAACCTATGGCATTTGCAGGATTACCAGTAAACTTATAGACAAAGCAAGATTAAGAGCTGTACCACATGCTACTTTAAGCATAGAAGCCAAAATGGGGCAGGCAAAATAATCAAACATTTTTTTAAATGATAATGGAGAATTGCGAAAGCAGTTCTCCATTATTCATTTGTCTGCGTATTTGTAATTCATATTTCTTTCAGTAAGAAACCATCTCTTATCACTATTATTTCTGGCTTCCCAGAATTTTAATATAATTCGCCCTTTCATAAGAAACAGGATCTGCAATATTCTGCTGGCTCAGTATTCCTTTAAACGCATTTATATTTTCAAATTCCTTTGTGAGCATCCAGGACTCAAGTTCTTTGTTCATGGTTTTTAAATAACCAATACCATTTTTATAAAGGGCAGAGGCTGTCATAGCAATATCGGCTCCGGCCAGAATATATTTTATTACTTCTATTGAACTTTGAACTCCAGTGCTGGCAGCCAGCGATACAGGCACACGGCCATACAACATTGCAATCCATAATAACGGTAGTCTTATTTCATTTGATTCGCTATACTGGAGGTTATGCAGAAGGCTTAATTTATTAATATCAAAGTCGGGTTGATAAAACCGGTTGAATAAAACCAAAGCATCTGCACCATAATCCTGCATGCGTTTTGCCATATTACCCATGGCACTAAAGTAAGGATTGAGTTTTACTGCCACCGGTATCTTTATAGTTGTTTTAATTTCATCTATAATATTTAAATAACGGTGCTCCACAGCCGAAGAAGATAATTGCACATCTGCAGGTATGAAAAAGATATTTATCTCCAGCCCATCTGCTCCTGCCTGTTCTATTTGTTTTGCATAAATAAGCCACCCTTCATTTGTCACACCATTTAAACTGCCAATAACAGGAATGTTTACCTGTTCTTTTGCTTTTCGGATATTTTCAAGATACTGATCAGAACCTTTTCTGTATTGATCAAGATCGGGAAAAAAATCGCTGGCTTCTGCGGAGAGGTTACTGCTGTTGCCTACTATTGTTTCATATTGAGCAGCTTCTTTTTTTATCTGCTCTTCAAATAAAGAAAAGAGCACAACCGCACCTGCACCGGCATCTTCCATCTGCACAATATTGCTCACTTCTTCTGATAAGGTACAGGCCGAAACC
>JBKJSJ010000166.1:0-3373 GCA_046595965.1 Ferruginibacter sp. | reverse complement strand
TAATATCGGGCTGCCTTTGTTTGGGATCATCTACAGGCAATGGTTTGTAAACAATGGATTGATTGGTGCCGGTGAGTTTTATAATTTCTTCTGCAAAATCTTTCAGAGAAATTTCATCGGGGTTGCCAATATTTACCGGCAACGCATAATCGCTCATGAGTAACCGGAAAATTCCTTCTATCAAATCATCTACATAACAAAAACTTCTTGTCTGGCTGCCATCACCAAAAACAGTAAGGTCTTCGCCCCGCAGTGCCTGGCCAATAAATGCCGGCAAAGCCCTGCCATCATTGAGCCGCATGCGGGGACCATAAGTATTAAATATTCGTACGATCCTTGTTTCCACCTGGTGAAAAGTATGGTATGCCATGGTAATAGCTTCCTGAAAACGCTTAGCTTCATCATACACTCCACGAGGCCCAATGGGATTTACATTGCCCCAATAATCTTCGTTTTGCGGATGCACCAGTGGATCGCCATACACTTCGCTGGTACTGGCTACCAGCATGCGGGCATTTTTGGCCTTGGCCAAACCCAGGCAATTGTGTGTACCCAGTGAACTTACTTTTAATGTCTGTATCGGAATTTTTAAATAATCAATAGGGCTGGCCGGCGATGCAAAGTGAAGAATATAATCGAGCTGGCCAGTAACATGAATAAATTTGGAAACGTCATGATGATAAAATTCAAAATTTTTCAATTTAAAAAGATGCTCAATATTTTTAAGGTCACCAGTTATCAGGTTATCCATACCAATTACATCAAAGCCTTCTTTAATAAAACGATCACATAAATGCGATCCTAAAAAGCCTGCAGCACCTGTAACTAAAACTTTGCCCCTAGAGCCCTCTTGCCCCGTAGTATTTCGGGGTGAAGGGGAAATTAAATTTGAAGTTTTATTTGTGTTACTATTTGTATTCACTTTATAGAATTAGAGTTTAATTATTTATTTACTGTTTCAAGCTCTAGTTTAGGGGTCAGGGGGTTTGGCTTACCTTTCTCCTTCCCACACTCTCATAATGAAATCCCAGTTGCCGCATGTATTCCAGGTCAAAGAGATTTCTTCCATCAAAAATAACTTTGTTGTTTAATGCAGCGTAAATTTTTTCAAATTCGGGTGTGCGAAATTCATTCCACTCTGTGGCTATGATGAGTGCATCTGCATTCACTAATGCATCATACTGGTTTTCGGTAAAAATTACTTTGTCGCCCAGTAATTGTTTTACATTGAGCATAGCTTCGGGATCAAACGCACTCAACGTGGCACCTGCGGCCAGCAGTGCATCGATCATATAGAGAGCCGGAGCTTCTCTTATATCGTCTGTATTTGGTTTAAATGCAAGCCCCCAAAGTGCAAAATGTTTTCCCTGCAGATCGTCGTTAAAATAATTTTTTATTTTAGGGATCAGGTGCAGTTTCTGTTTTTCGTTTACTTCCATCACTGCATCCAGTATCATAAAATTATAATCTACTTCATGAGATGATTTAGCCAATGCCTGCACATCTTTTGGAAAACAACTTCCGCCATAACCAATACCAGGAAATAAAAATCTTTTTCCTATTCTTTCGTCGCTGCCAATTCCCCTTCGCACCATATCTACATCTGCTTCCAGCTTTTCGCAGAGCTGTGCAATCTCATTCATGAAACTTATTTTTACTGCCAGGAATGCATTGGCTGCATACTTAGTAAGCTCGGCAGATTTTTCATCCATAAAAATAATTGGATTTCCCTGCCGCACAAAGGGTGCATAGAGTTCGTTCATCAGCTTAATGGCTTTTGCAGAACCGGTTCCAATAACTACCCTGTCTGGTTTCATAAAATCTTCTACGGCCACCCCTTCCCGTAAAAACTCAGGATTACTTACTACATCAAATGCAGCTTCCAGGTTTTCTCCCACTTCCACTGCAGATTTAAAAATGGCTGCGCTCACTTTTTCTGCAGTGCCCACCGGCACAGTACTTTTGTCAATAATAACCTTGTAATCGCCGGGCTTTATTAATTTTCCCAACTGAGAAGCAACACCTAAAATATATTGTAAATCGGCATGGCCGTCTTCACCAGGAGGTGTAGGCAATGCAAGAAAAATAATGGCAGCATCTTTTACTGCATCGGGCAGCGAGGTAGTAAAACGCAGCCTGTTTTCTTTTTTATTTCTTAAAAATAATTTTTCCAAACCGGGTTCATAAATTGTGATCTGCCCGGCATTTAATTTTTCAATTTTAGATTGATCAATATCTACACAGGTTACGGTATTGCCCGTTTCTGCAAAACAGGTTCCTGTTACCAACCCTACATATCCTGTACCTATCACAGCTATTTTCATAATGCCCTCAACCCCTAAAGGAGAGTTGAACCTTTTTATTAAAAATTATTTGTTTATAAATTCCAATACTTTGCTTACAATAAAACTTTGTTGTTCTTCGTCCAGCTCTGTATGTATGGGAAGCGAAATTACTCGTTCGGTAAGCCAGTCTGTAGTATCTAACTGGTAACTGCTACCACCAAAAGCATCAAACATTTTTTGGCGGTGTGCAGGCACAGGGTAATAAATCATAGAAGGCACTCCGTTATCTGCAAGAAATTGGTTGAGCGCATCCCGGTTTACCCCGTTTAATATTAAAGTGTATTGATGAAAGACATGCCTGTTATTTTGTGCACGGAATGGAACAGTAATTTTTTCATTTCCTGCAAAGGCAGTATCATAAAAACCGGCTGCTTTGCGGCGGGCATTTATATATTCATCCAGATGTTTAAGTTTTATATCGAGAATAGCTGCCTGCATAGTATCCAGCCTGCTGTTGCAGCCTACCACATCATGATAATATCTTTTGCTTTGTCCATGAGATGCGATCATCTTTAATTTTTCTGCCAGCGCATCATCATCGGTAAACATGGCCCCACCATCGCCATAAGCACCCAGGTTTTTACTTGGATAAAAAGAAGTGCAGCCAATATGCCCTATGCTGCCGGTTTTCTTTTTAGTTCCATCGGCAAAAGTATAGTCGTTGCCAATACCCTGTGCATTGTCTTCAATAACAAATAAATTGTGTTTGTGAGCAATGGCCATAATGGCTTCCATATCTGCTGCATGACCATATAAGTGTACGGGCACAATGGCTTTGGTTTTAGGGGTAATGGCTTTTTCTATAGCCACGGGATCTATACAAAATGTTTTGGCATCTACCTCTACAAAAATGGGTTTAATATGCAGCAATGCCGCCACTTCCACTGTGGCAATATAAGTAAAAGAAGGAGTAATCACTTCATCACCGGGCTCAAGCCCTAGTGCCATCATGGCTATCTGCAATGCGTCGGTGCCGTTGGCACAGGGTATTACATGTTTGCTATTGTGATAAGTAGCCAGGTTGGCTG
>JBKJSJ010000105.1:0-6338 GCA_046595965.1 Ferruginibacter sp. | reverse complement strand
GTAACAAAATCTATAACAGTAGGGCCAACGTAGGTGCCGTTTTCTTTTCCTTTCACTTTTGTATTGCGGCCATCTACTAAAATTTTTGCGCCATCTCTTTCTGCTTCGCCAATAAATTTTTCAATTCGTTCCTGAGATGCTTTATTAATTACCGCACCTAAATTTTCTCCAGGAATAATTTTCCTTACTTCATCACAAATTTTATCAATAATGGCATCTACATTACCCACACCAATCATCGCACTGGCAGCCATGCAACGCTGGCCTGCACAGCCGCTCATACTGGCGGCAACATTTTGTGCCGTCATGCCCGGTATTGCATCGGGCAAAACCATTAAATGATTTTTTGCACCACCCAATGCCAGGCATCTTTTATAATTTGATGTAGCTCTTTGATAAACAATTTTTGCAACTTTTGTACTGCCCACAAACGATACCGCTTCTATATCCGGGTGGTCGCAGATGGCTTCTACAATTTCCACATCGCCATGAACCACATTAAAAACGCCATCGGGTAAGCCGGCTTCTTTTAAAAGTTCTGCCAGTCTGCCACAACTCAAAGGCACTTTTTCTGATGGTTTCATTATCATACAATTTCCCAGGGCAATGGCATTAGGCAATGTCCAGTTGGGAACCATGCTGGGGAAATTAAATGGAACAATAGATGCAACCACTCCCAACGGCACATGCTCGGTGCGACATTCTACTCCACGGCTTACTTCCAATAATTCACCCGTTACTAATTGTGGTAACGAACATGCAAATTCTGTAAGCTCAATACTTTTTTCTATTTCTGCAACAGATTCACTGTAGGTTTTTCCATTTTCTTCGCTACACAATTCGGCAAGCTCTTTTAAATTTTTCTCCAGTAAAGTTTTGTAGCGAAAGAAAACCTGCACCCGCTCTTTAATGGGTGTTTTGCTCCAGGCAGGAAATGCTTTTTTAGCTGCGGCTACTGCAGTATTTAAATCAGATGCTGATGATAACGGAACAGTAGAAAGCAGGTTGCCATCCAAAGGTGAAACCACTTCCATGGTTTTGATGGAAGAAGGATTTTCAAATTGTCCGTTGATAAAATTTTGAACAGGAGAATATTTCATAAAATTTGATTATTACATTTTTTGCAGATAACTTACTAAAAAAATAAAAATAAATCATTTTACAATCAATTTAAAATTTTATTTTTAATTTTCGATTCATTTTTTAACACAGCTATTTTATGCCTGAAAAAGAAAATTATGTCTTAGACAGCCTTGATTTTGAAATCCTGTCTCGCCTGCAGGAAGACGGACGGATGTCTTTTACCGTAATGGCCGAAGCATTAAAGGTATCGGTAGGCACCATCCGCACCCGGTTTAATAAATTAATTGAAGAAGGAACGGTGAATATTATTGGAAGGGTTGATCCTGATAAAGTAGGATTTAACTGTTATGCACATATCGCTGTATTTGTAAGGCCCGCTACCTTAAAAGATAAAGTAGCTCAAAAGATTTGCAAAATGCCCGAAGTAAGTTTCCTGGCTATGACCTCCGGCGACTACGACCTGGAAGTGGATGTAATGTGCAGAGACAATAATCACCTGGTAAATTTTGTGGATAGTATTAGTAAAGTAGAAGGAGTTAATCAAACCAAGACCACCATTTATTTTAAAGTTTATAAATATGCACAGCCCGATTTGAAACTGCTTAAAAAATAAATTTTCAGAATAAAGAATTTTAAATTAGTTGCAAATTGAGAACTTGCACTTATTTAACACACATCATAAAAGCCATCACGCAATTTGATTTAGATTTACATTTTAATTAAAACAATCTAAAATGAAAAAAATAATAATGATGTCTGCTTTAGCAGCAGCTATTGCGTTTTCGGCCAGTGCCCAAAAAATAGATGCTTCTAAAGTTCCGGGCGCTGTAAAAGATGCCTTTACAAAATATTACCCGGGGGTTACTGCTAAATGGGAAAAAGAAGCTGGTAAATATGAGGCCGCATTTAAACAAAATGGAAATATCATGAGTGCTTTATTTAAAGCAAACGGCAGCATGACAGAAAGCGAAATGGATATTAAAGTAGCAGATTTACCTGCTAATGTTTTAGCCTATGTAAAAGAGCATTACAAGGGTAAGCACATTAAGGAAGGGGCAAAAATTACCCATGCAGATGGAATAGTAAATTATGAAGCCGAAGTAAATGGTAAAGATGTAATGTTTGATGTCAACGGAAAATTTTTAAAAGAACTAAAAAATTAAAGGCTCTGAAATAAAAAATACCGGGCGGCTATAATGCCGCTCTTTTTTTTCACCTACTGATTTGATTTATAAATTAGCACAATACTTCAGGTTGGCATTTACCAAACACACCAACTTAAAAGCTAACCGAAATTTCAGTCAGCACACATTGGCCTAAAATGAAATTCCGCTAAGTATTACGCTAAGCTCTATGAAAATATTTTTAAATGCAGGAATTTTTAAATTCAAGAATTGCTTACCAGAATCTTATATACAATGCCCCTATAATAAGCAGAATAATTATTATCATTGATAAAATGCCCGGCGAAACTTTATACATGCTCCTGTCAACCTCCAACGCATGCAAATGCTCCCGGCCTTTTCTATCCAATAAACTCACTGTTATAATAAGCAGGGAGGTAAAGAAAAATACCCAGCCCATCTGAATAAGAAAAGGTATTTCAAAAGCACCAATACCAGTGGGATAAGCAGTGTATAAAAAAGTTTCATTGCCTCCAATAGCAGGTAAAAATTTATCGAATAAAACAGCCAGCATTACACCACCTATTATTCCTGAAATGGCCGCCCTGGAAGTTGTTTTTTTTCAGAAAAAACCCAGTACAAAAACAAGAAATATTGCCGGTGAAATATACCCGGTATATTTCTGAATAAATTCAAAGCCTCCCTTTCCACCAATGCCCAGTGTATCTTTCCAGTTTACCACAATGGCAATGATTAAACAAATGATCACTACTATCCTTCCTATCCAAACCAGGTTCTTTTCTGTAGATTTTTTATTTACGTATTTTTTATAAATATCTAAAGTATAAATGGTAGAAATGCTGTTGGCCTTTCCGGCAAGAGAAGCTACAATGGCTACCGTTAATGCAGCCATAGATAACCCCCGAAGTCCTGCAGGTAAAAAACCCAATACAGCAGAATAAGTATTGTCTTCGCTAAATTTTCCATTGGTAAGCATCTGCGGCTGCAGCTCACCATTCTGATTTAGTACATATGCTGCTATGCCTGGCAGTACCACTAACAGGGGCACCATCAATTTTAAAAATGCTGCAAATAAAATTCCTGTTCGGGCAGTTTTTAAATTGGCGCCCAATGCTCTTTGCGTAATGTATTGGTTGCAGCCCCAGTAATAAATTAGCTACCCACATTCCTGCAGCCAGCATAGTAAGGCCGGGCAAACTTGCATAATGATTAATGTCCTGCTGCGATGTGCCTGCCACGGGTTTATCAAATATCATATTAAAATGCCCCGGTACAGATTTAAATAACTGGTTGAACCCTGCATTTCCATATCCAAACTTTTCGCTCACTACCGTTAATGCAATGTAGGAAGCAACCAACCCGCCAACAATTAATACCACTACCTGAATTACATCAGTATATCCTATTACTTTCATTCCACCCAGTGTGATAATTAATGCAAACACTGCAAGGCATATCATGATAAGATGAAAATGATTGCCGCCCGTAAGATTATTAATAGCCAGTGTGCCCAGGTATAAAATAGAAGTAAGATTTACAAATACATACAAAAAAAGCCCGAAAATGGCCATGATGAGAGCGACAGTTTCGTTGTACCTGGTTTTTAAAAACTAGGGCATAGTGAAGATGAGGTTCTTTAAATAAATAGGCATAAAAAAACGGCCCGCAATAATTAATGAAACTACCGCAAGCCATTCGTAAGCAGAAATGGCCAAACCTAAACGAAATCCATTGCCACTCATTCCTATAAATTACTCTGCCGAAATATTAGATGCTATCAATGATGCACCAATGGCCCACCAGGTACGTTGCCCTTCGGCCAGAAAAAAATCTGATGAAGAAGCCTCTGTAGTTTTTTTGCTTTTATAAATCCAGATACAATAGCTGGATACCAGGATAAAATATACCAGAAATACGATGTAATCTGAAGTGGCTAATAGAAGCATGATGTGTTGCTATGATATATAGAATAAACAGTTTTTAAAAAAGATTATTTTTTTTCTGCTGATGGAATTTTTAATGCAACGCCTATTGCCACAGGTTCTCCAAAATCGGGTGTGCCATCTGCCTTCCAGTGAAATTGCTGTGCCCTTGGTTTTCTCAATCCTCCGCAACCCTCATTGGGCTGGCTGTTTGCATGGTACAATATCCAGTCCTGTTTTCCATCCGGCGATTTAAAAAAAGAATTATGCCCCGGTGCATACACTTTGTTTTTTATACTTTTTTTAAATACCGGCTCTGCCGATTTTTTCCAGGAAGATGCTTCCATTAAATTACTGTTTACAGATGCAGTAAGCATACCCAATGCATAATATTCCGTCCAGCACCCGCTGGCAGAGTAAATTAAAAAAAGTTTGTCGCCGTGCCGCAGTATCTGTGGGCCCTCGTTTACATTTACATGTGGCACATCGTGGGGATTATTTAAATCGCCGTGTGTTTCCCATTGTAGTTGGGGGCTGGAAATTTTTACTCTTTGTCCTTCCGTAGTCCAGGGATTTTTCATGGCTGCTATAAAAATATCCTGGCTGCCATTTGTATCTCCCTGCCAGCCAGACCATATTAAATATAGTTTTCCTTTGTGCTCATACACCGATCCATCTATAGACCATTTATCTTGCGGCGTAGTGAGCCTGCCCTTCATATTCCATTGACCCTTCATGGGGTCAGCAGAACTATTTTCCAGCACCCATAACCTGTGATCAAAATTATTTCCACTATCGGCTGCAAAATAAATATACCATTTGCCCTGCAGCCAGTGAATTTCCGGAGCCCATAATTCTTTGGAATAGGGGCCAGTTTTGGGTGGGGTGAACACAACTTTTTTTTCTGCAGTTTTTAAACCTGCAATAGTTTTAGTTTTCCATACTGTAATATTATGGCCGGTGGTATGTGTATAATAGTAATAACCATTTTTATAAATGCACCAGGGGTCGGCACCTGCCGGCAATAAAGGGTTGGTAAATGTTTTGGCCTGCTGTGCTCCGGCAGCCAGCATAGAAAAACAAAACACTGCAGTAAAAAATATTCCTTTATTTAATTTCATCATTTTGGTTTAAACAAAAAACAATTTATTTTTTTATAGAAAATTTATAAATGCTTGTGCTGGCATAAATTTTTCCGGGCTCTAAAACAGTGGATGGAAAACCAGGCTGGTTGGGTGAATCTGGAAAGTGCTGAGTTTCTAAACAAAAGGCTGTTCTAAAATCATCCATTGATCCTCCCTTCATTTTATTTTTAGACTGCATAAAATTACCACCATAAAACTGCAAGCCTGGTTCCTGTGTGTACACATCCATTACAATGCCTGTAAGGTCTGCAGTTACAGTAGCTGCATGGTTTAATCCTGCTCCTTCATTTTTATTCAAAACAAAATTATGATCGTAACCATTGCCATTTTTTATCTGCAGGTTAGTGTCTTCTACATTTTTTCCTATAGCAATGGACTTTCTAAAATCGAACGGTGTATTGGCAACCGGCTCTATTTTTCCAGTGGGTATTAAGGTAGCATCTACCGGCGTAAAATTATCTGCATTTATCATCAACACATGATTATTGATAGTGCCACTGCCGGTACCATTTAAATTAAAGAATGTATGATTGGTAAGATTAACCACCGTTTTTTTATCTGTACTGGCTTGATAACTTATTTTTAATTCGTTGTTTTGGGTTAGCTGGTAAATAACTTTTACCTGCAGGTTGCCTGGAAATCCTTCTTCCATATCTTTAGAAAAATAAGTAAGCTCCAGGATGCTGTCTCCAATTTGTATGGCATCCCAAACAATATATTGAAAACCTTTTTTACCGCCATGCAAAGTGTTGGGTCCATTATTTGTTACCAATACATATTGCTGTCCGCTTAAATTAAATTTTCCTTTTGCAATGCGGTTTCCATATCGGCCAATGGTAGCACCAAAATAAGGTTCGGTACTGGTTTTATATTGCTGCACACTATCAAACCCCATTGATACATCTACTAATTTGTTATCGTTGCCTGGTATTAATAAACTCACCAGCCTTCCTCCATAATTGGTAATGGCAGCCTGCATATTATTTTTATTTTTCAGCACATATAAATCTGTATTTTTTCCATCAATCGTTTGCCGGAATGCA
>JBKJSJ010000481.1:0-3234 GCA_046595965.1 Ferruginibacter sp. | reverse complement strand
ACGCCTGCCACTATGGGGCCAGTGTTTACACCAATGCGAATATCCCATGGAGGTAGTTGTTGCTGGCTGCGCAATGCATTGCGTTCATTCATGTAGTCCCTTATATCCAGGCCTGCTTTTATGATGTTTACATAATGATTGTCATCTTCCGTAGGAATGCCTCCTGCGCACATATAGGAGTCTCCGATGGTTTTTATTTTTTCCAGGTTATGCTTCACCATGATCTCATCAAAAGCTACAAAACATTCATTCAACTCTGTAACCACTTCCTGGGGTGACATTGAATCTGCCAGTTTGGAAAAACTTTTAAAATCGGTAAACAATACCGAAGCACTTTCGTAATACCTGGGAGTAGCATTCCCATTTTTCTGCAGTTCATGGGCTACTTCTTCTGGCAATATGTTTAAAATTAAACTTTCAATTTCTGCATTTTGCCGGTCTAATATTTTATTTACTTTTATTTTATTGCGATAGTTTCGGTAAATGATGAGGGCAATAATAAATGCAACCGCCCCACCGGCTATGGAAATATTTTTTTGCAGTTTTTGCCTTTTTAAATTAAGGTTCTGCAGCAGTTTATCTTTTGTGAGCAAATTAATTTCACCCTGTTTTTTCTGCAGGTCAAAATCGAATTGTAAACTCACCAGTTTTTTATCTGTTTCACTATTGTATAAAGTGTCTTTTATATCAGCATAAAGTGCCTGGTATTTAAAAGCGTTTTTAAAATCTGTAGTTTTTGCATAAGCTGCAGACATTTCCTGGTAAAGATCCTTAAGGTTGGGAGTAGATTTTATTTCTTCTGCAATTACAGTTGCCCTGTTATAATTTATTAGTGCAGCGGTATAATCTTTCTGGCTGGTATATACATTTGCAATACCATAAAGCGACCGTACCATGTGAAGTTTGTTGCCCAATTTTTCGGCAATTTCCAGGGCTTTATTATGATAGTTTAATGCGCGGGCATAATCTGCTTTTCGTAAATATATTTTGCCGATACCATTGTAAGCAAAAGAACTGTTTGCAGTATTTCCAAGTGCCTTAATGGATCTTTCATAATAACTTAATGCTTTTGTATCATCCTTTTTTTCAAAATAAATTTCCCCGATATTTTCCGAGATAATTCCTTCTGCATCTTTATTGCCAATTTCTACACATAAAGGCAATGCCTGTATCAGATAATTCAGGGCTTTGTCCCAGGTGGCTTTTTTGTTGTAATAAATACTACCGATTGTATTTAGTGCAGAAAGAATCCTTAATTTATCGCCCGACTTTTCTGAAAGTTTCAACGACTTTAGCGAATACTCCAAACCTTTTGCATCGTCACCCTGGTCGGCATAAATAGCAGCAATATTATTTAATAAATTAGCAACTCCAATTTCATCATTTAAAAGTTCAAAAATTTTTAATGATTCATTCCAGTATTCCAGCGTTTCAAGATATTTTCCCTGGTAGTAATATCCCAGCCCGATATTTTTTAGAGCAAAGGCTTTGCCTTTTGAAAAATCTATTTTTTCTGCCATCTCTTTTGCCTGTATTGCCAGGCTGATGCCTTTTTCAGGATCATCGTTCATCTGTTCTTTGCTCTGCTGTAATAATTTATTTACTGCTGCAGTATCGGCTCCTTTTACCACTTCGGTTTCCGTAAGAGATGATTGTGCATCAACAGTACATGTAAACCCCAGTAATAATAAAAGAAACCATAACTTTTTTTTTGTCATCAGTAAAAAAATTTACCCGGATTTATTAAGTGTATAAAAAAGATTAATCTACAAAACTCAGCGACTTATAATAATTTTTTTAATAGTTGTTTTGTCTGTGCTCCTTAACTGTATGATGTACACACCGCTTACCAGTTTACTAACGTCAATTTTTTGAAGGTATTCTTTTCCTGCTTCGCAAACGACATTTTGCGTTTCAAAAACTTTTTTTCCTTCAATTGTGTACAGGGCAATACTGGAACCACCAGTACTGTAAGAAGTAAATGATACATTTATAGAGTTGGATGCAGGATTTGGATTTACCTGTACTGCAGCATCTAAAGACAAACGCTTAAGGTCTTCCTTATCATCAGAAATTGTATAAGCTGTTTTGGCGGCAGCAAGTGTAGTTACAGTAGCACAGGCCGTAAAATTATCATAGGAGCTGCTACTTCCTGTATAATTATTTCCGCCGCCGCCACTTGCTCCATTCACAAGATTTGCAATCTGTGTGGTAGGCGTTCCGGCCTTGTAATATCCGTTAATTGAAGTTACCTGCCCAGGGGCACCTATAGCATTATAATCAAATTGTGGTTGATAGGCGGCAATACCGTAAGTCCATTGATCGCTGAAAGTAGTGTTGCTATAAAAAATTCCTTTTACAATGGAGTTAGCATTATTCTTTTTGGCAAAGCCCTTAGAAGAATTGATAATAACACCGGATATAAAAATATCAGAAGTACTGGCATAGCCCACTGGCACCTTGGTAATCCATGTATTGCTTGCTCCATCAAAACTGCTGATGGGCACCGTTACCGTATTGTCTGCAATAATTTTACCATTAGGTATGGGCATATTGGTTATGGTAGGGGTAGAAGTAATATTATTGAAACTTACACTGCCACCTGTATAATAAAGATATTTACCATTTGCATTAAGCTGTCCGCTAATCTTGGCTTCTACATTTAGCCATAAACTGGTGGCAGTACCGGGGTTGGATGTGCTGCCAAAATTTGTAAATGGATTACGGGTGAGTAAACAAGGATTGTTTAAAATGGTAAGTACGCCGTTTATTAAATTAAAACTATAGTTTGATGATGTTAGCGTACCAATGGCAACAGTAATAGGATAAGCAGGAGGGCTTACAGGACTGATTGGTGTGGCAGTTGTACTTACTGTGTGCGCACCCGTAACATCGCTGTTTTGCAAACTTTCTCCAGGAACAAACCCAGTGTAGGTTACAGTAAGTGCGGGATTAGCTTCGCCATAAGGCCTGGTAATATTATTTGCTTTTACAGAAATAACAGCTTTATTAATGGTAACCTTACCAAAGCCATAGCTTACCTGTAAATTATCATTTCTTAAAGCTCCGGGTATTAATTTTTGCACACCACTGGTAAGGCCGGTAATCATATTCATTGAGGACATTAAATCTATATACCCATTATTTAGTGCGTCCCGGGCATCTATAATAACGCCCCTATTATTGATAGCAGCATCCTGCGGAATTGAGTTTACCAGTTGCACAAGGTTTCCA
>JBKJSJ010000450.1:0-9085 GCA_046595965.1 Ferruginibacter sp. | reverse complement strand
TTAAAAAAACTTCTCTCAAAAGTGCCAGGAAGTAATATTTCAATCCAATACAAAATTCACCAGCATCAACCTTTTCTTTCAGGATGAAAGCAGGTTTGGATTGTTTACACGTAACGGAAAAGCCTTAACTGCAAAGGCGATAAAACCCATTTGCCCTTTTCACCAGGTATTCAAAACGCTTTATTTATTTGGAGCCTTTTCTCCTATAAACGGAGATAAATTTCTTTTAGAAATGCCTCAATGCAATGCGGCAAATTTTCAGGTTTTCTTAGATGATTTTTCATCACAAAATCCGGATGAGTTCAAAATAATGGTATTGGATAATGGAGCATTCCACAAGGCAAAAACTTTAAAAATTCCAGAAAATATTGGCTTACTATTTTTACCAGCTTACAGCCCCGAACTAAACCCTGCAGAAAATATTTGGGCTATTCTTAAAAGAAAATTTACAAACAAACTCTACAAAACTTTAGATGAGGTAAGCTAATTTATAACATCAGCAACAAATTCTTTATCCAAGGATAATGTAAAAAGTACTTGTGGATTCAGCTATATATTCGAAGGATTAGGTTGGACTAATTAATATGTATAATTGGTATTACATTTGTTTGAACTTTAATTGCTCTTTTACGTTACGAAAAAAGGAGCAAAAAACTAAAGCTTTTTACTCCTTTTTTTTCTTATTTTTTATAGGACTTTTTCAGTGCCCTCCATAAATATCAGGGCTTTTTTTATATGCTTTTGAAATAATTATTTGTATAGCGGAACAAGTCCATTGGCAAGGTCAACCATTTTTTTAACGCCATCATCCGGCAGGTTTCCTTTTTTAAACTCGGCCATTACCTGGGGCAATTTGTTTTCCATTTCCAGTAAAAAATGATCTTCAAAAGCTTTTACCTTTTTTACATTTACATTTTTTAGTAACCCCTGTGTGCCAAGGTAAATAATTGCCACTTGCTTTTCTACAGCAAAAGGACTGTATTGAGCTTGTTTAAGTATCTCCACATTTCGGGCACCTTTGTCAATTACATTTTTGGTAGCAGCATCCAGGTCGCCCCCAAATTTAGAAAACGCTTCCAGCTCCCGGTAAAGCGCCTGGTCTAATTTTAAAGTACCAGCAACTTTTTTCATAGACTTAATCTGGGCATTTCCGCCCACACGGCTTACAGAAATACCTACGTTAATAGCAGGGCGAATTCCGGCATTAAAAAGGTTGCCTTCCAAAAATATCTGGCCATCGGTAATGGAAATTACATTGGTAGGAATATAAGCGGATACATCACCAGCCTGGGTTTCAATAATAGGTAAAGCAGTTAATGAACCTCCTCCTTTTACCAAATGCTTTATAGAATCGGGCAGGTCATTCATTTGCCTGGCAATTTCATCTTTAGATACTACTTTGGCTGCTCTTTCCAGCAAACGGCTATGCAGATAAAATACATCTCCCGGATATGCTTCACGACCCGGTGGGCGGCGAAGTAATAATGAAACTTCCCTGTAAGCCACGGCCTGCTTGGAAAGATCATCATAAATAATTAATGCCGGGCGGCCGGTATCACGGAAAAATTCCCCGATAGCAGCACCCGCAAATGGGGCGTAAAATTGCAATGGAGCCGGTTCAGAAGCCGAAGCTGCCACGATGGTTGTGTAAACCATTGCCCCATTTTCTTCCAGTGTTTTCATGATGCCCGCAATGGTCGAGGCTTTTTGCCCAATGGCTACATAAATACAATATACAGGTTTGCCTGCGGCATAAAATTCTTTTTGGTTAATGATGGTATCTACTGCAATGGCAGTTTTACCAGTCTGTCGGTCGCCAATAATAAGTTCCCGCTGACCACGGCCAATTGGAATCATTGCATCAATAGCTTTAATGCCTGTCTGTAGCGGTTCCTTTACGGGCTCTCTGAAAATAACGCCAGGTGCTTTACGCTCCAGCGGCATTTCGTAGAGCTCACCCACCAATGGTCCTTTGCCATCAATAGGTTGCCCAAGTGTATTAATAACTCTGCCACACATGCCTTCGCCAACTTTTATAGAAGCAATCTGGCCGGTACGTTTTACCTTATCGCCTTCTTTAATCTCGCTGCTGTCGCCCATCAAAACTACCCCTACATTGTCTTCTTCCAGGTTTAGTGCAATGGCTTTTACGCCGTTGTCAAACTCCACTAATTCTCCGGAGCGAACGTTGTTTAAACCATATACACGTGCAATACCATCGCCTACCTGCAGTACACTGCCTATTTCTTCAAGATCTGCTGTAGCATGGAAATTACTTAGTTGCTGGCGGAGTATCGCCGAAATTTCATCTGGTTTAATTTCTACCATAAAAATGTAAATTTATTTTTTAACCTGCTAAAAACAATGGAATTTCAGGGGCTATTTTATGAGCAGATGCTCTTAGAAACCCTGATTAACCTAGATCATTTCTATTCTATTAATAAGATATAGGCATTCTTTTTTCAGGCCGCAAAGGTAAGAGATGATAATTGTAATGGCAAAAAAAACAGTACGTAATTAGTATATATTCAACCCCCCGTTTTTTATACTATTTTTTCTTAATTCCAAACCGAGTTTCTATACCTCTTATCAATTATTTTATTAAAAAATAACCAAAAATTATTTCTAGTGAAGAACAATCTTTAAATATACCTAACTTGGTATTGCTATTGAAAAAACCAAAAAAAAATATTACCAAAACATTCAACGTATTCAATCTGTAAACTGTGTTGCCTCATTTTTCCTTTTTGGGACAATCAACATTTTTCCCTTTTAAATATCATGTACATTCTAACTGTAAGTTGGATTGTGTTTAATAAAAAAACCAATACAAAGTGATGAAAAAATTTATATTATTTTTTTTATTTGTAACTACTGTTTCAGCAAGCATCGCTCAAAACATAAACAATATTGCTGCCCTGGCATTGGTAGAAAAAAATCTTGGATCAATTGGGCTCAGCAAAGCAGATCTAAATAATTCAATTGTATCCAATGCCTATTTCTCCGCCATATCCGGTGCTCAAATTATATACCTGCAGCAGAGCTACCAGGGAATACCGGTGTTTAATCAATTGCAAACATTGGCCTTTAAAAATGGCGAACTGGTCTCTAAAACAGGCGAAAGAATCAGCAATATTGAAAAAAGAGTACAGCAGTCAAATGCTATTGCAGACGTTTCTCCCATATCGGCCATTAAGGCTGCTATGATAAATAAAAATATAATTAGCCAGGAGCAATTGCTCCGCATTGCCGAATCCGGGGATAAAAAAATAAATTTTGAAAAAATTAAAGCAACAAAAGAAAAAATTACTGCAGAGCTCATGTGGGTTCCCTTAAACGAGGGCAAAGAATTGAAGCTGGCATGGCAGATTAACCTGTCTCCTTCTGCTACTGCAGATAATTGGTTAATAAGAGTGAGCGCTTCAGATAATAAAATAATTGGCGAAACCAATCTCACAGTTTATTGCAATTTTGATAAAACGGATGATGATAAACCTCATGAACTTGATAATGAAACAATTGCTAAAAATAAATTGCAAAAAGTAGAAGGTATAAGTCCTTTAATTGTAAATGGTGCTTCTTACCGGGTGGTCCCCTATCCGGCAGAAAGCCCTATTCATCAGGGTGGTTCGCCTGCTTTGCAATCCAATCCATGGTTATTATCAACGGGAAATGCGGTTTCCTTAAAATGGCATAGCGATGGTACAAATGATTATAATTATACCCGTGGTAATAATGCCTGGGCTTACCATGACAGGGCAAATAATAATACAGCAGACCTATCTAAATCTGCTGCAAGTACCACAAGTCCCGATCCTTTAACTTTTGATTTTGTGCCAGATTTTACATTAACTCCCACAGAAACTACCCCGGTTCAAAATCAACAATTTAATATTACTAATTTATTTTACTGGAATAATATTATTCATGACTTAACTTATCAATACGGTTTTGATGAAGCAGCAGGAAACTTCCAGGCAAATAATCAAGGCCGGGGTGGCTTGGGCAACGATTATGTTCTGGCAGAAGCCCAGGATGGAGGCAGCACCAACAATGCCAATTTTAATAGCCCTGCAGATGGAGGAAGGGGCCGGATGCAAATGTATCTCTGGAGTGGTACTCCTCAAAAAGACGGGGATGCAGACAATGGTATTATTGTACACGAATTTTCTCATGGCCTCAGTGGTCGTTTAACCGGTGGCCCTGCGCAGGCAGGCTGCCTGGGAAATGATGAACAAATGGGAGAAGGATGGAGTGATTATTATGCTTTAATGGCTACCCAAAACTGGGCTACTGCTGCCTTATCTGACGGCTTTAATAATCCACGGGGTATTGGTACCTATGCCAATGGCCAGCCTATTACTGGTGTTGGCATCAGGCCAAGGCGTTATACTACTAATATGGCCATGAATGAAATGACTTATTCAAATTTACCCACGCAAGTTATTCCGCATGGAGTAGGTTTTGTATGGTGTACTATGTTATGGGATATGACCTGGGAAATTATTCAACAGGCGGGTATTAATCCTAACCTGTTTAATGCTGCGGGAACAGGCGGCAATACAATAGCCCTTAAATTAGTTACAGAAGCTATGAAGCTACAACCCTGCAGTCCTGGTTTTATAGATGGCAGAAATGCAATTTTGCAGGCAGATCAATTATTATATGGTGGACAATACCGATGTGCCATTGTAAATGCATTTGCCAGGAGGGGTCTGGGTTTTGATGCCAGCCAGGGTTCTTCGGGAAGCAGGTCTGATGGTGTGGCGGGGTTTTCTATTGTAGAAAGCAATTTAAAATTAACTCAGAATATCACACAGCAACTGGAAGGACAAAATATTATTTATACTAATAAAGTGTCGGCAGGAATTTGCATTGGATTAACCAATTACCTGCTAACAGACACTTTACCTGCTAATGTAACCTACGTTTCCGGAGGAAGTTACGCTTCAGCATCAAGAGTGGTAAGTTTTACAGTAAATCTTGCAGCTGGTCAAACTCAAAATTATTCCTTTACCGTGCAGGTAAATAATGGAAGTTGGTTTCCCACAGCAACCTTGTTGGATGAGCAGATTTTAACCAACAGCATTCCCTCCAACTGGAGTATTTCTTCTATTGATGCAACAAATTTTACAGTTTCATCTACAAAAAGCCACAGCACTCCTCATGCTTTTTTTGGAGTTAATTCTACCACAGCTTCCGACTTTAGAATAGCTACTAACCTGCCAGTGGCAATAGGATCAACTCCTACATTTCTCAGTTTCTGGCACAACTTTGATACTGAAGACGGCTGGGATGGCGGAATGGTTGAAATAAGTACCGATGCAGGAACATCCTGGACAGATCTTGGCCCAAATATGATCGTGAATGGTTATAACGGCAGCATGGGATCGGGCAGCAACAATCCTCTTGCCGGAAGAGCTGCATTTACAGGAAATAGCAATGGTTTTATTAAGACCACCATCAGTCTTTCACCATTTGCCAATAAGAATGCTTTGATTCGATTTAGAGCAGCATCTGACGATAATACAGCTATTGCTGGTTGGTATATTGATGATATACTTATTCAAAACAAGGCTTTGGTAAATATGCGGTCTAGTCTTTTTAATGGTTCAGGCAAGCGGTTAAATCTGAGTGATACATCTACCATCATTTTAGAAAATTCCTTATGCAGTAATGGCGTAATTGTTACCCAGCCGAAAAATATTACTGCTTGCGAAGGTTCCAATATATCCTTTCTTGTTAACACAACTGGTACGGCACTTACCTATCAATGGCAGGTAAGCACCAATGGAGGGGTATCTTATAATAATATTTTGGGAGCTACTACTGCTTCTTTAAATCTTGCAGCAATTACCGCCGCATTTAATAACAATAAGTATAGAATAATTATTACAGGACCCTGCACCGTAGCCCTGATATCTAATGATGCAACCCTTACTATAAATGCTCCAATATTAATTAATACACAACCAGGGGGGGCAGCAGGTTGCATCGGTTCTAATGTAAGTTTTAGTATTCAATCTTCGGGACCATCCCTAACCTATCAATGGCAGGTAAGCAAATCTGGAGGTTCATTTACCAATGTTAATAATAGTACTCTATATTCTGGAGTTAATACCAATACATTAAAACTGTTAGATATAAAACCTGATTTAAATGGCGACGCATACCGGGTAATAGTTTCAGGTAGTTTCTGTACATCAGTAATTTCTTCTCCTGCATTATTGGAAGTTTATCCTTTAACGGTGGCTTTAATAAATGCTGCTGCATTTATCAAAATTACACCATCCCTACCCACAACGCTTACAAGTATAATAACCCCGGCAGGATCATATTTTTATAAATGGCATAAAGATAACATTGCAATAATCGGGGCAACCGGAAAAAGCTATATGGTTGATATAGATAAACTGGGTAGCTATCATGTAGTAGTTACTGATAAAAATGGATGTACTGCTACTTCTAATCTGATAAATGTAAGCGACTCTGCAAGTGATCTATTATTTATTTATCCCAATCCAAATAAGGGTCTGTTCCAGGTAAGGTTTTATAGCACAGCCAACAATGCTTCTTCCCGAACACTAATAATTTTTGATGGTATGGGAAAAAAAGTTTTTTCTAATCTTTATACCATTGCCAGCACTTACCAAAGAATGGATGTAAACCTTTTTAATATGAATTCGGGCGTTTACTTTGTAGAGTTGCGTGAAACTACTGGAATACGGCTGGCAACAGGCAAGATAATAGTACAATAAATAATATTTGTTCAATTAAAAACCTATTTCGGTTATTAAACGTATTGTCTGATAATACGATCTTGATTTACTAAGTGGCCCAAAGACTGCCTAACCGGCCGTCTGCCCCTGGCGGTGTGTATGCGGCTGGGACTGGGTGAAATCTTAGATGGTGCTATACGGAAATAAATAAGATTGCCCCAATTTACTTTTACGCACGGCAACATCTTATTATGTAAAGGCGGAATAAAGAATAGCCCATGCCATAACTGTAAACAAAAAATCATTATTTTCGGGTTACTATAATAAACAGGCAAATAGATGATTACAACCCGGTTTAAATTTGAATATTGCTAAAGATCATTATTAAATTCTTAAACCTATTTCCAATATTCTTGCTACCTATTAATACCATATTTACCAGCCAAAATTAATAATCCCAGAAATTTCTTTAATAAAAACGTATGAAAAAAATTTTACTTTTTTGTGTTTTCCTTACCACCGCATTTATTTTAAAAGCCCAGGAATTAAACCAGACAGCAGCTATGCAACTGGTGGCTAAAAACAAGACTGCAATTGGTCTCTCTGAAGACCAGTTAAATAATATTAAACTAAGCAGTACTTATTACAATGAATTGCCAGGAACACAAATGATCTATTTAACTCAAACCTATAAAGGGCTTCCGGTTTATAATAAAATGCTGGTGCTTGCTTTTAAGAACGATACTGTAGTTTCTAATGCGGGTAAACTTATACAGGATATAGAAAAAATAGCTAACCTCCAGGCTGCTGCCCCCTTGGTTGTTGCAAGAGATGCAGTAAAAACGGCGTTTACTGCCACCAGACTTACAATGCCTGGATACCTCCCCGTCATTAAATCTGTAGATAATGGGAGCAAAATAGATTTTGGAAAAATCAATGCAGTTTCTGAAAATATAAAGGCCGAACTTATGTGGGTACCTGTAGAAAAAGGAAATCAGGTATCCGTTAAACTGGCCTGGCAGGTACAGGTAGTTCCTGCAGGTAAATCAGATTGGTGGCATATACAAATAGATGCTGCAACTGGTGCTGTTATTGATAAAATAAACCTTACAGTTTATGAAGCCAGAAATCAAAAAGAATACAATGATTTCTCCTTGCTTAGACCCAAAGAAAATAACCATCAAAATTCTCAAACAAAAAAAGAAAATTTTTTAAGCCTCGATTTTTTTGCTCCTCCACCAACCGTAACCAGTGCTGTTTACCGGGTAATTCCATTTCCCCTGGAGAGTCCAAATTTTGGTTCCATTGCAGTTGTCAATAATCCATGGACCTTGTCTGGTGCAGGCAATAATGCTACTACAAATGGCTGGCACTTTGATGGAACAAACAATTTTAATATTACAAGGGGCAATAACGTATTTGCATACCTGGATGTTACATCTACCAATGCACCAGAAGCAGTAAGTAACTGGCCAGATACTTCCACAACGCCTATTCCATCATTAACTTTTACCCAAACCCCTGTTTTCACTCAGCAACCTTCTGAAATTGTAAATAAAAAATTTGCAGTAACAAACCTTTTTTACTGGAACAACTTAATGCATGATGTATTTTACCAATATGGTTTTAATGAAGTAGCTGGTAATTACCAGACAGATAATATAGGCAGGGGAGGTATAGGGGATGATTATATACGGGCAGAAGCTCAGGATGGCAGTGGAACTAATAATGCAAATTTTACACCTACCGCAGATGGTGCAAGGGGAAGAATGCAAATGTTTATTTTTGACCCTATACCCGGTACCACATCTTTACGTGTAAATGCTCCCGCTGCCATAGTGGGTAATTATACTGCAGTAGAAAGTGCTTTTAGTGCTACAAATAAGTTAGCCAATGTGGGGCCTATAACGGCCCAGGTAGAATATTTTAATGATGCAACCGGTGGAACACATGATGCTTGTACAGGCGCAGCTAGCAACAACTTAACCGGTAAAATTGCCCTCATAAAAAGAGGTGGTTGCAATTTTACTATAAAAGTATTAGCAGCACAGGCAGCAGGTGCGGTAGCCGTTATAATGATCAACAATGTGGCAGGAGATCCTGGTATTATGGGAGGCGGACCAGATAATACAATTGTTATCCCTGCGGTTATGATATCAGATATTGATGGTGCCACAATTGCAGCGCAGTTAGGTGCAGGTGTAAATGTAACACTGAGTGGTACAGGCAGCACAATTAACCTGGATGGGGATTTGGATAACGGTGTTGTATGCCATGAATACGGCCATGGAATTTCTAATCGTTTAACAGGTGGACCTTCTACTGCTTCCTGCCTTCAGAATGCAGAACAGGGAGGTGAGGGATGG